>JAIESE010000021.1 GCA_019746225.1 Alphaproteobacteria bacterium
TTTTCAATGTCTTCTCTAGATGATCGTAACGATCAGTGAGAACCAGCCATTTGGCGATCACTTAGAACCATCCACCCCCATCATCACTTAGAACCATCCATTTGGCGATTTCGTTTTTTCGCCAAGCAAATCATCACCTAGAACCAGCCATTTGGCGCTTCCATATTGTGGTGATAAGCTTAATCACTTAGAACCACCCACCCTTTCTTTTTTCTTAGATTGTCATGTTTGACTAGTATTAATTTTGTTTTTTACTTCTATTCTATTTCTTCTGTTATCGAAGTCTTAGAAAAGGAAGTATATTATGCCAAAAGGAAGGTTAACAAATATGTTGGAAATAAGAACAGTGATTCATCGTCTTAGAAATGGTGACTCCAACCGTTTGATTGAAAGAGAAATCGGAGTTGATCGTGCGATCATACGCAACATCAAAAATTTAGCTATGGCTCATCAATGGTTAGATCTTCAATCGCCTATGCCTTCGGATGACGAAATTTCAAAAGTTTGGATACCCAAACCCAAATCTTTCAAAGACCATCCTCTCGATCCTTATCGTCATAGTTTAGAAGAATGGCGCAAAGAAGGACTGTCTGCGACTGTTATCTATCAATTACTTAATGATAAGTGTTCTTGTAATCCTCAAATGGTCCGACGTTATCTCAAAAAGCATTTTCCAAAGACAGTCGACCCCGTCATGGTTCGTCAAACATTGCCAGGTCAGTATATGGATATCGACTTTGGATATCTCGGCGAATTTTATGATGATAATGGATTGAAGAGAAAAGCGTGGGTATTTACATTTCGACTCCGTCATTCTAGAAGAGTCTATCGTCAAGTCGTTCTCAATCAAAAATTAGAAACATTTCTTCTGTGTCACATCCATGCTTTTGAATCGTTTAGCGGAGTGCCTCAGTATGTAGTATTAGATAACTGCAAAGCAGCTGTTATACGATCCACGGTTGACAATGATATGATCATGCGTTCCTATCAGGAATTGGCGGAACATTATGGCTTTGTGATCTCTCCTTGTCTTCCAAGAACCCCGGAGCATAAAGGAGGTGTTGAAGGAGACGTCAAGTATATCAAGGGGAATTTTCTTCCTTATTTTCGTCAGAAGTTCAAGGAGAGAAATATTGTGCAACCTCGTCTCACTCACCTTATTGAAGGCCTCGAACAGTGGGGAAGGGAAATTGCTGATGTCCATATTGTGAATGGAGTTGGGCGTTCTCCTCAGGAGATATTTAAGGCAGAAGAACAGCAATATTTACGTCCTCTTCCCAACCATCGTTGGGAACCTACATTTTGGAGCCAATGCACTGTTCGTAGGGATTGGCGAATCATGTTTGATTCTGCTTACTATTCTGTTCCTTATCACCTGATTGGTAAGATGGTTCAAGTATGCTCAACATCTTCTTTAGTTCGCATTTTTTACGATCATCAAGAAGTTGCTTATCACGATAGAGCCAAACAGAAGTGGGAATATAAGAGAAAAACCGAGTATGCACCCCCTCTCCAGGAAGAAGTTCTGCAATGTTCTCGAGAAGGTCTGCTTGCTTTAGCAGATAGTGTAGGACCTTATACATATAAACTCGTTGAAGGTATTTTATCGCATCCTTCAATCGATAAGTTAAGACCTGTACGTCTTTTATTAAGGCTTGCCACAAAATACTCACAAGAACGTCTTGAAATAGCGTGTCAGCGGGCATGCAAGTACAAAATGTTTAGTTACAGTAGCGTAAAGAATATTTTAGATGGCAATCTAGAGACCCAGCGACCAGAACAAAACTGCTCGACGGAAGTCGTTAAGCTACCGCATTTTCGATTTGTCAGAAATCCAGCAGACTATAGAAGCACAACTGCGATGGATGCTCCTAGGAAACAGACGTTTCTAGAGAGATTAGAAGAAGCTCATCCTCATTCGAAACATGGAAATGCAATGTTAGGAGTCTATCACGCTCTTTTAGCTGATCAAATAGCCGAAGAGGAAATAGAGCAAGTGCAAAGGGAAAAAAATTTACCGTGATCCGCCAACGTGTGAACAAGACCACGGTGTTTTGGTTCCTAAACTAAGATGAATATTAACAGGAGAATAAATTTATGGAAGGTTTAATGATCGCAAAAAAACTTAACCGTTTAAGGCTGTCTGGAGTAGCGCAGTCATTAGAATATCGATTAGAACAAGCATCTAAGGAGCAATGGTCGTATTCGATGTTTATGGAAACTTTATTAACAGATGAAATAGAAAGGAGGGATAACAAACAATTCAAACTCCGGCTATCCAAAAGCCGATTAGATTTGAATAAGACATTAGAAACATTTGATTTGGGATTCAATCCAAAAATCCAGATTTCATTAATAAGAGAGTTGTCTCTTTGCCAATTTATTGAGAAGAGGGAGAACATATTCATTCTAGGACCGAGTGGGGTAGGAAAGAGTCATTTAGCTCAAGCAATAGGGCATCAAGCGTGTCGAAATGGTATAGACGTGATGTTTTATTGTGCGTATGATTTATTTGAATGGATTCAAAATGGAAAAGGAGATGGAACACACAAGAGAAGGTTGAATCAAATCATCAAAACGCCGCTTCTCATCGTAGACGATTTTGGGCTCCAGAAGCTTAATGGAGCGCAACAAGAAGATCTCTATCAAGTCATCGCTCAAAGGTATGAGAAGAGCTCAACAATTATTACAAGTAATAGAGACTTTGATGAATGGTTAAATATTTTTGAGAATCCTTTATTGGGTACAGCAGCATTAGATAGATTAATTCATAAAGGGATACAGATCATCATCGAGGGGAATAGCTATCGATTGGCGGAGTTTAAAAAAACTTGCGCGAAACAAAAGAAAGAGTAAATATAAATAAGAAATTTGAAGGAGACAAAGCATAGACATCTAAGAATTTGATAAGATGGGAGGTGTGGCTGGTTCTCAGTGATCATATCATCGGAGTTCGGATGAGATCGCCGAGAAGTGTGAAAAAAGGTGGCTGGTTTTAGGTGATGATTTGCTTGGCGAAAAAAACGAAATCGCCAAATGGATGGTTCTTAGTGATCATCAGGTGGATGGTTCTTAGTGATTGTTACCATGTGGGCTGCTCTCAAAAAGTTTTATTCCCCCAACAGCAATAGTTCGCTTAAGAGAATTAGTTCGATATAGACAGA
>JAIESE010000022.1 GCA_019746225.1 Alphaproteobacteria bacterium
AAAAAAAGGACAAGAAGTCCCAAGTCTTCACCATCTCCGGAGGCTTTTGCGAAGTCACACCCGATGGGTGCATTGTCTTAGCCGACTCAATCATTTAACATGGATAATCCAACGATATTTATCGTCGTATTAAGGTATTTGGTTCCCTTAGAAACAATACTTTCTCAACGGGAACAGCACCTCAAATTTCTGGATAAGTATTACGAAATGGGGATATTTCACGCATCAGGCCCCCAAGTCCCCCGTACAGGGGGCATCATCATTGCCAAAGCTGCAAGCCGAGATGCTTTAAATAAGATTCTTCATGAAGACCCTTTTTATCAATACAAATCTGCTGAGTACCAAGTTTTTGAATTTGGTATCAATAAGAGATCCAAAGCCTTTTCTGCCTTTCTTGAAACCTAGGAAGGACAATTCACGCGACACGATTGGTGGTTGATATGAATGATCCGATAAAGTATATATATCTGGCAACAGTGTTTAGGAATTTAGTCAACAATAAGGAGAAACAAATGTCAAAAAAGCTCATTACCCTATTCACGACTCTATTAATAGCATTGCCCAAGATATATGCTACCGAAACACTTGTTCAGAAAAGTGATCAACTCATCCAACCCAGAATGTTGGGGCTTGTGGAATATGCCCACGATCGGAAGGACTCAGATAATAATGACCCCATAATATCGAGATTTGAAGACGAGGATAATGCCTTTTTGTCCAGGGATGGTTGGGTATACATACAAAAGAAGGATGGAGCAAAACATCTCCTAAGAGGCTTACGATATGGCATGAGTGGCGTTGATGAAGAGGGGAAACCCAAAATGATTCAGTCCACTACATTTTCTTATATGCGCTTTGGCTGCGTGTGTGATTCACGAACATCTCTGTTAACAAAAAAATTAACTGTATGGTGTAGTGGTTCTCGTATACTTGCCAAAGATGAAACGGGAGCAGAACTTCCAGAATACTTCTTTGTCTCAAAGAAAGACCTCGAATACAGTATCTCAGAGGCAAAATTCTGGAGTAAAATTCGTTCAGCCCCTTCGCAGTGAGCTTATTGTACACAAAAGGAAACACATCATTATATTCCTACTCTCAACCCAATTCATTTGGGTTGAGACTTTTGAGTTGGCCCTTCAGGTCGACAAGGATCTTCTTTTCTGCCGCACTTAAGGCATCCTCACTCATTTGATTCAACAACGATTGCAGCTTTTCTACCCATGCTTTTATTTGGACGCTAGAAGCCGCAACACACGGTATGTCAAAGGTTTTGGAGCCAAGATTAAAGAAAAACTTCCTCGCTAGATATTCCTTATCAATCTTATTCCGATTTTCTAGTAAGAATATTTTTAAGGCATTTGTTAGGGTCTCTTTTGCTAAATCCAAAACATTAATGCCACTCATAACGATGAGATAATCTATGCCATCCGCCTCCCTTGGGGGGCGTATTTCTAAATAATGCGATCGAACTTCTTGCACCACCTGTGTCAACTGATTCTGAAGACGATCGTGACTTCCTTCAATGACAAGATTTAACCACCGGGAGAGGGTTTTCTTCCCGTTATTATGGGCATCTGTATAAAGTCTTAATCCATCAACCCATAGAATTATTGACCCATAGGATTCAATGCCAAGTTTTGCGCATGGGCGATCCTCATCCCCTTTCTCAAAAAAAGGAAGAAGCTTTCTGTCCTTAAAATAGCTCAACTGTGACCCTTTATCTAAATTCAAAAAGTTGTTTAAAACACAAAGGTAATACCACTCTGCCTGGAACTCGAAGTTAATCCTCTTTAACGCTGACTTAATAACACTTGTGACAGCATCGCAATATTGTCCTGAGAAAGATCTTCGATACCCAAGCAATGCACAAATATTTTGAAAAACAGGGTCATTCACCATCTTTCCGCCTTCCAACAGAAGGGCATCAGTGTCATAAGTCTCTTGCTCCGGAGAAAATTGGGTTCGAAGATATTTTACAGAGCCAGGGATAACAGCATCCCCATTGGTCTCCTCGACGTAGTCTTGCATCTCTTCATCAAAAGCATAGTAGAGATGCCCATCTTCGGGGCGACAACCCGTACCAATCGAAATAACATTAAATCTCTTTTTTTCTATTTTTAAGCACCTAGAAACTTTCCCAACAATGCTCCGACTGAATTTTTCAGCGATACTAATGGCATCGCCTGGATTACTCTTCAGCATGTAGTCACCCAGAAATTTTATGGCCACTTTACCGGCTGCAGTCGATGTCTGTCCTTTTGCGACACTACTAAACACATCCCCAAAAGTGACTGCTGATGAGGGCATTTCTATAAGTGATGCAAAAACCATGTCAAGCACACTGCGACAATGAAGTGAGGAAATCTCAGAAGATTGCTTATCCTGGGTATCAAATAACACTGGCTTTTTTTGAACGGGGGAATATCCCAAAACGATTGTCCTTACAGCGAAACTTGCTTCTTCAAATTTACCTTCCCCTGCTACCATTTCAAAAAAGTTATCTGCATAAAGTGTTTTGTCGAACTCCGTAAAAAATTGCAATACCTCAAGGGCAGTAAAGATCTTTCCCTCTTTCTTATAAGACAAACACCAGGCCGCAAAACCCCCTGAACCTACACCTGATATCACATCAAACAATTCATAAACCCGCTTCTTTGTCAGAAGTTCGAGAACGGCAATTTGATATAAGGC
The DNA here is from genome assembly GCA_019746225.1 of Alphaproteobacteria bacterium. NCBI lineage: Bacteria > Pseudomonadati > Pseudomonadota > Alphaproteobacteria > Alphaproteobacteria bacterium. The sequence goes on from JAIESE010000022.1 coordinate 2,692, forward strand.
TACGATCACTCTTTTGCCTTGACCATCAATATGCAGAACACAAGGAACACGCGGATTGCTGTCACCGGATTGAGCTGCTTCTGCCCTTTGAGATACTTTAAGTTGCTCTCTCCCGAGAGACGCCGATAAAGGAGCTTGAGGAGCATCGCCCTGGCCCCTTGCATCTTCCTCCATCCCCCAACACACGGGCAAATTGATAATGAAAATTAAAAACAGGCAATGGAGGAAAGAGCGAAGGTAGTGTTTGCGAATCATAACCATATCATAAATATCCTATGCTGTAGGGCTTATCTAAAAAACCAAGGAACACACGAATTCAACGCTTCTCTATTCCTCTAACAATCTTCCTAAGATGGTGTCAAGATTTGCGACAACATACCTAACTCTTACAACAATGACACTTTACGTGAAAGGGATGGTCTAGATATTTTTGCTAAAGATCCGTATGTTGGTACTGTTAGACTTATTGACATAACAAATTATATCATTGAGGGGACACCCATGACCTTATTATCCGCTAATCCCTTACTTCCCTACATAACATTGGCTATCCTTGTTGCCGGGTTATTTGTCCTACGGTCTCGAAAAATCATCGCTGTCCTTTTGGCAGCTCAAATTCTGTTCGCTTATGTATCCAACCTTATCGACCCCGTGGGCCTTGCCGCAATCACTTCTTTTTGGGGCATATGTACGCTTCATTGGCGCAACCCCTCTTCAAAGAAATGGTTGAATTCCCTTTGGTTTTTTCTCCTCCTTGGTATTGGTATCGCCTTTGCAAGCCATATGATTCCTGGATTTCATAATTTGCGTGTGTTAAGCGCCGTCTTAATATCCCCTATCGCCACGCCTTTCACGATGTATCTCAATTTCGACAAAGTCATGGCGGCTGTGGTTCTTGTCGCCTCAAGTGGTCTTCTTTTAAGACAAATTGGTCCTTTCCGAATCAAGGCATTAACAGAAGCAATCCTCATTTCGGTTTTGTGTGTTTCCTTACTAATCCCTTTGGGGATCTTAACTGGATACGTTCATTTTGAGCCAAAATTTCCAGACACCTTTTGGCTATGGGCTTTTAATAATCTATTCTTTGTCTGTTTCGCCGAGGAAATTATCTTTCGCGGTTTCATCCAAAATTACCTGATGCAGTATGCTTTGCGGTGGAGGTTCTCTCCTTTTATACCGATTGTCATATCATCTCTTCTTTTCGCGCTTTTGCTCCCCGGTCATTTGATGGGAGGGCCGGTCTTAATTGCATTTGCAACGCTTTCAGGGGTGTTTTATGGCTATGCGTATCATAGAACCCACCGATTAGAATCTGCAATATTGGTTCATTTCCTGGTGAATCTATGTCATTTCCTGCTCTTTACTTACCCAATGGTGGCCAAATAGCATGATCACCCAAGCCATGATTTTAGCAGCAGGAATCGGCAAGCGTTTGCGCCCGCTCACGGACACCACCCCGAAACCCTTGATTCCCATTGGGGATACGACAATGCTGGATCTTGCCCTGGATCAGGTGGTGGCCGTTGGAGTGACACGCTGCGTGGTCAATACGCACCACTTGGCAGATCAGATTGTCGCGCATATCAAGGACAGGAACGCGCCCGAAATCACGATCTCCCATGAACCGGAGCTTCTTGACACTGGAGGCGGATTGGCAAAGGCATTGCCCTATTTTAAGGGCGAGCCTTTCTTTGTTTTAAATGCGGATATTTGGTGGCAGAATGCTGACCATTCCGCCTTACACCAACTGGATGAAGTGTGGAATTCCGATACAATGGACGCGTTGCTTCTGCTCGTACCGCGGGAGAAAGCCATCGGATACACCGGACCGGGAGACTATTTTTTAAACCCCGATGGACGTGCATCCTATCGTGGTGAGGAGCCAAGAGCGCCTTATGTCTTTTCAGGGATTCGAATCATTCATCCCCGCCTTTTAGCGCATGAAAAGGTACACCCGTTTTCCATAGTCCCTTTCTTTCATAAAGCAGAAAAAGAGGGTCGCCTTTATGGTTTGGTCTTTGAAGGCAATTGGGGTGATATGGGGACGTTGGAGAGTCTGAAAGAGATTACTGAGGTTGCGGGATGAAAGGCCTTTACGCAATTCCGCTGGGGAATTCATTCGTAGAAGCGCTTGTTCAAGGCTTAATTACCAAGACAGAAGAAGATCCCCTCAGTCTCGCACGACATCTCGTGATTCTACCAACCCGTCGTGGATGTCTCGCCTTACAGGAGGCCTTTTTAAAAGCAACTCCATCCGGATGCTGCATATTGCCGCGCATATTGGCCTTAGCCGATATTGAAGATGGTGGTGAACTCCCAGGGTATACACCCCTTGAGAATCTTCTCCCCGCGATGCCAACCTGGCAGCGATTGGGGTTGTTGAGCCAGTTGGTGCTGGCTTTTGAAAAACAAAAAGAGGGAGGCGTATTAAATCCCGCAGGTGCTGTGCGCCTTGCCCAAGAGCTAATGCGCCTTGTGGATGAAGTTGAAACATCCGGCCTTCATTTAAATGATTTGAAAACTCTTGTCGGCGCAGATTATGCTGCTCACTGGCAGTTAACCCTCGACTTCTTAAAGATTCTGACGGACCTTTGGCCTCCCATTATGGAGCAAGCTGGTTTCATGGAGCCGGCAGCTCGCAAAAGACTCATTCTTGATCAAATTGCCACCCATTGGCAACCAACTTATCCTGTTATTTTGGCAGGTACCACGGGAACGCGTCCCTCGACAGCGCGACTTGCCAAGAGCATATTGAATTTTGAGCAAGGGTGTGTTGTATTACCGGGCGTGGATCGATCTCTTTCACCAGTAGAAAGACAATCCCTCCCCCCAACCCATCCTCAGTATACGCTGAATCAACTCATTCAGCAGTTAGGAACGCCTGAGATTTGGCCAGTTTGTTTAGAGGAAGCTTCAAATCGATCGGTCCTTATTTCAAAAGCAATGATCACATCTCCTCAAGAGGATTGGTCCATTTCCCCAGAAATGGGGGATGAATTTTTATCAAATGTCCAAGCCATGGAAGCCCCTTCAATTTTAGAAGAAGCCCGTCAAATTGCTCTCATCATGCGCTATGAACTGGAGGATCCCGAACAAGTGATTGCGCTTGTGACACCCGATGTTGAGTTGGGACGACGCGTTCGATCTGAATTGGGACGATGGGGATGTCATGCCAACTTATCCAGTGGTTTGCCTCTCTCACAATCTCTTGTCGGTAGATTTCTCCTTTTAAGCAGCCTATTGACCCAAGAGATGAGCTCGGCTGAACTCCTCGCCCTTCTGAAACATCCTCTTTTTGCAAAAGGGGGCGATCGCCTGCTGCATCTTCGAGCAACAAGACGCTTTGAGATTGACGTCTTGCGTAAACTTGCCCCCCTCAACATACAAACGTTGCCCTTTCCAGGACACGAGATGTGCAGCCCCTTGCTCGCCTTGAATGATGGAAAACTTCACTCATTTTCTGAATATTTGACAGCACATGCAACAGTAGCCCAAGCACTCGTAGGGTCCGTTGAGGGGGGTGAGTCCATATTATGGGGAGAAGAGGATGGCCAAAATGCATCCTCATTATGGGAGGCACTCAAAGAACATGCGGATAACTTTGTACCCCTCACAGCCCGGGATTATCCCCCTTTGTTGCGCCATTTGATGGCTCAAGAAGTTGTACGTGATGTTGAGGGTATTGGATCCCGTCTCTTGATTCTAGGCGCCCTGGAAGCGCGTTTGCTTCAAGCGGATGTCGTTATTTTAGGAGGCTTGAACGAAGGGACATGGCCTGGGGTCACAGAGGATGACCCTTGGCTCAGTAGGTTCATGCGGGAAAGTTTTGGGCTCCCGCCATTGGAGCGTAAAATAGGCCTGTCCGCCCATGATTTTTCAACAGCCATGACAACACCAAAAGTCTATATGACACGTTCTTTAAAACGAGATGGCGCGCCCACACTACCCAGTCGTTGGTGGCAACGCTTGTCGGCTTTATTAGCAACGGGGGGCCATGAACTCACTAGTGATCCATCGCACCCTTGGGGGACTTGGTCTGACCAGTTGGATCAACCCCAAAATCGCATTACCTTCACACCACCTGCACCCTGCCCTCCCTTAACTGCACGCCCGAGAAAATTATCGGTCACCGCTGTGGAAACGCTCCTGAGAGACCCTTACAGCATTTATGCAAAAACCATTTTGAATTTGCGGCCTATAGACCCGTTAGATGTGGATTTATCCATGGTGGAACGAGGACAAGCCATCCATCAAGTGTTGGATCAGTTTGTCCAATCCGGTGTTGATCCCGCATCACCAGAAGCAATGACCACCCTTGAATCCTTAGGACGAGAAGCATTTGGAGACTTATTGGCGGATCCTCGCGCAAAAGCTTTCTGGTGGCCCCGTTTCATGAGAATGGGTGCCTGGTTTTTAGACCAATTGATGAAAGAACAACCGTATATTCAAGAAATTAAAACGGAAATTGACGGGAAAATCGATATCCCCACAGCCAATGGGCCAATTGTGCTGACCGCAAAAGCGGATCGGATTGACATCATGTCCTCAGGCATGGCCCAAATCATTGACTATAAAACGGGAATGGTGCCAAGCAAAAAATCTGTGACACAAGGAACAGCGCCTCAACTTACCCTGGAAGGCGTCATTCTGTCGGTAGGAGGATTTGCTCAAATTGCGCCATTGCCTGTGGAAAAATTAAGCTATTGGGGGATGACGGGGGGCACACCCCCAGGAGAGATCACAAGCTTTGAGAATCCGGAAGAATTATTAACAAATGCAGAGCGGGGAGTGCGCCGGCTGTTCGAAGCTTTCTTTGGTCGCCAAACACCCTTCCATGCATGCCCTGATCCTTACAATGCGCCTGTCTATCACGATTATGCTCACCTAGAGCGCTTGAAAGAGTGGGGATAGATAAAAGAGGCTGGTTCGATAAATCGGCCAGCCTCCCGTGTTTAGAATGCAGCGTCTTTATTATATTTCTTCTGAAGGAGGTTTTTTATCCTCAAGTTGCTTATCCTCAGGTTTCTTATCCTCAATTGCTAATGGTTTAGCTCTTTCAGAAGGCCCTGCACACCATCCCCAAAGTGCTTCGATCCCTTTAGCTAAAAGATATACACCTGCCCCAGCGGCAGCTACTTTGACAGCAGCCCTTGCAACATTTACGTCTCTGCCATCTTTTTTATCTTGATGAATCGAATGGGCAGTAACTGCTGCAGCCGCAAGTAAGACTGAGGACCCAATTGCCCTTTCTGAAGGAGTAGCTTCTTGCAATAACCGAACAGCACCATGACCTATTTCTTTACAAATTGTCATGCCTGTATCACCCGCGCCTACAATATCAGAAATGAGCTGTCCAATGGTCATCGGGTTGTTTTGTGAGTATGCTAACATCGTATCAAGCTTATTCCCAATTTGGCCCGGAAGTCTGTGGTCAAATAAAGCCCCTGGTCCACCATAATGAATAGCCGCGGCAAATTCGACGAGACTCCCCGCATTGGAAGAATGTAGATACTGCTCAACTTTTAACAAAAATTGTCTTTGAAGAACTTGTCCAATAGGCTCACAGGCTAAATAGCCAACCTGGCTAAACCCTAAACGAGACTCCAAAAGGCCACGAGCTCCATTCAACATCTTCACGACATTCCCTGAAAATGTGTTCTCCAATGTTATCATTTTTTCACGTACAATATCACAACCTTTCCAAAAATCTGCTCTGAATAAGAGTCTTACGGGATCATGTGACACGCCTGGAGAAAGGAAACTCCCCATTCCATAATGTGCCCGGACCAACTCTAAGCAATCGCTTCGCACTGTCGCCGGCGCAGAGAGCCCAAAGTGACCAAAACGGTTACTTAAGGTGTTATCAAAGTCAGATCCATAAAGTTGAGAACCAAGTGACTTGGTTGCCAACATATAGGCCACTTCGCTAACGGCTCCTCCATGACTATGACCAGAAAAGAGTACCCGCTTAATGTTTGCGAGCCCTCTTTCTTCAACCGTTTTACAAATGATAGATTGCACAGAATCATGAGCATATTCACCAACCTTACCAAATCCACGATGAACCGTTACGGATTCACCCTTCGGACCTAGGGGTAACTCATAATATTCTGCATCTAAGTTTGCATCCCAGTCATAGGAGTGAGGCAAATAATCATCACCACGAGAGCCATGAAAAATGGGCATCAACGTCCCTGTGGGGGCGTGAAACAAAACGATGCCTGAATGGTTATCAACAAAACGGGTAAGAACAGAGCCAATTTTTCCTTGGATAATGGATGGTTGGCAACGGGTGACAGGATCATCGCTAGAGTTATCACTCTGCAACGCAGGCACCCAACCATTCCTAGCCAATAGGTTTAGTATGAGGTTAGATTTATGATAATGTTCTTCACTTTGAAATTCCAACGCGTTGAGGCTGTCTCTTCTCTCGGTCGTTCCCTGAACATAATTCTCAATGTTTTTGATAAAATAACGACAAGCAAAGAGCTTTCCTATGGAATAAGAAAGTTCATTGGCTAAGCTAATATCGCTGGTTAATTGTTTTAATGTGCTATGAGACTTTAGAGATTTCTCACTTTCAGTAACAAGTGCCTGATCACTCCATGCTGTATATTGATGCTTTTCGGATGAAGCAGAACGCACAATTGCTGATGAGTCTGCGAATCGTTCTCTTGTTTCGTGTAGGGAAAATTTCTCTGCTCCCAAAGTTGGAAGCATAAGAGCGGTTGACAGCAAGATACTAGAAGTTAATTTTTTAAAATGCATCACTTTATCCTTTTCATAATAATAGATATTAAATTAATTAAATTTTATTGTTTTATAGTCTACATATGTGTATCAATTTCTCCACTTACAAGTATTTATATGGAGTTTTTTGAAATAATGGAGAGTTAAATTGAATTTTCTATCATAGAAAAACACGATTTTCAAGTTTTAAATATATTAAATTTTAGTATTCAAATATCTAAAAGAATAGAAAATAGAAAAATGACAAGGCTTTCCCTAAGCTGAAATATTCTTTCGCAAGGGTAAAAATGAATAACAATGATTAAGAAAATTGTTAAATTAAGCGATTATGTCTCAAAACGAGGAAGTGAGCTTACTTATACTCAACCTTCAAGACTGTATAAGCACGACTGCCGCCAGGGGCAGTTACTTCGACCATGTCCCCAATTGTTTTGCCAATTAAAGCGCGTGCTAAGGGGGAAGTGATTGACAATTTTTGTTGACGGATATCTGCCTCATCACCACCGACAATCTGATAGAGATGCTCTTCTTCTGTGTCTTCATCGATCAAAGTGATGGTCGCCCCAAACTTGATATTCGTTCCCGAAAGTTTAGAAACATCAATCACATCAGCAAGGCTGATTTTGCTCTCAAGCTCCACAATGCGCCCTTCGATGAACCCTTGACGATCCTTAGCCGCATGGTATTCCGCATTCTCGGACAAATCACCATGTTCACGCGCATCAGCGATAGCACGAATCACGGCAGGCCGTTCTATTTGCTTGAGGTGACGGAGCTCTTCTTGCAGTTGAAGATAACTCTTTTCAGTCATCGGGATCTTTTTTTCCATATAATGAATCCACTAAAAAACGATAAGGACATAAATCATAAGCCCAAAAAATATCTTACTCTTATGGTGTTGACAACCCTAAATGTTCAAACTTTGTTAATCTTTCATACTTTATTCTAGAGAAGAAAGGTTGACCAACTGTTAATACCATGACGATAACGGCAATATCTAGCTCTTTTTCGCCTTCTGTGATCGATGACGTATTAAATTACGCCGCGCGGTTCCGAAAATCCTATGGATTCCTTGTGGTCGTATTGGACCATATAGATGATGAACAATCCCATATTGCAACTCTAACGTCTCAATTATACCCTATTTTGAAGAAGAATGTGCGAGCAACGGACACCTTGATTCGGTTTACCCAAGATTCTTGGCTAATCTGCATTGATGATTGCGATGATCACCAACTGCAATGGACACACTATGTGCTTACAAGTACTCTTAATCGTCGTCTTATCCAAGTGGATAGTCCTTTTGAGGGGGCTCTAACCACCGTCCGGGGCGCCATTCTAGAAGCAGACACCTTAAATCAAGCCATAAGGACCTTTGAGCAAGAAATTCAACTTGCCAAAAACAGCCTACACCGTCTTAAAATGATGCGCTCGACTGTCATTGTCTCTGAAGATCCCCAATCGAATCTGACTACCTTGGTTCACAAAGCCATTTTGGATAATCGGTTGTTCTTAAGTTTTCAGCCCATCGTGGACGCACACACGCGACAGCTTCACCATTTTGAATGCTTAGCCCGTATATTAGATGATGACGGCCAGATTTTGCTTGGCGGACAATTCATCGCAGGCTGTGAGAAGTCTGGCCTCATTCAGCTCGTCGATCAAAAGATTCAGCAATTAGCGATTGAAGAATTGATGAGCAATCGACACTTGAAATTAGCCTTTAACGTCTCTCCGATTACTGCATGTGACCCCTTATGGTTAAACACCTTAAAAACTCATATGTCAGCCTACCCTGACTTAAAGGGACGTCTCATCATTGAATTAACGGAAACGGCAGTCTTTCAGGATGTGGATGAATCCGCGAGGTTTATCACCCAGCTGCGAGACCTCGGTTGCCTGGTATCAATTGACGATTTTGGGGCAGGTTATATGTCAATGAATCATTTAAAATCAGATCTGATTCAAACCGTAAAGATCGATGCTCAGTTCGTCAAAGCCCTCAAGGAAGACCCCAATAATATCAATTTTATCCGGGCCATTATTGCGCTCACCCAACCCCATGGTATCCAATGCATTGCAGAAGGCATAGAAGATGAAGAAACTGCCCATATCTTAGCAGAAGAAAATGTGGACTTCCTCCAAGGGTATCACATCGGCCGACCCTCCCACATCAGGGGATGGATGTAAAATATTTTGAGAGCCTTCTTTTTTCCCCCAAAATTACAGGTTGTTTTGTCTGTTTATGGACAAAATAACCCCTTATTTTGGAATTGAAAGTATTTTTTTAAGGGTAATTAGGGTTCATTGCTATGTATTACCTGAATTATAAAGACTCACACATCTTCGCAATCGGCGCATAGGATCGGCGATGATGGGGAGTCACGCCATAAAGACGCAACGCCGCTTGATGGATTGGGGTTCCATAGCCTGCGTTTTTAGCCCACCCATACTGAGGGTATTCTTTATCCAACTCCCCCATGATCCGATCACGCGTAACTTTCGCAAGGATTGAGGCAGCTGCAATGGAATAGCTGGTCTGATCCCCTTTAATCACAGGGGTAGTGGGACAGGATAAGTGCGGCATTCGTATGCCGTCAACCAAGGCAATAGCGGGAGAGATTCCTAATTGCTTTACCGCGCGCTGCATGGCCAGACGCGTGGCTTGGCCAATGTTGATAGAATCGATCTCCTCAACAGAAGCTTGGCCCACGCCGAAGCGAACCGTTGTTAAAGCCGTGAGATGGAGATACGCTTTTTCCCGTCTTTCGGCATTGAGCTGTTTGGAATCCCGAATAAGGGACAAGATATCATCGTCAACAGCATCGGGATCTAGGAAGATGAAGGCGCTGGCAACAACAGGTCCGGCCCAAGGGCCACAACCGGCTTCATCGATGCCAACAACGGGCGAAGGAGAAAGCCGTTCAAGGCTAAAGCTAGGGTTTCGGGTGGGTTGTTTTTTTCTTAAGGGGTTTTTTTGTGTCACTTTCGACCTCTATGGCTGGCTCTATGGCGGGTTTGTGTAACACACGCCGCAGAATGCCCACCTCCCGGCTGAACAGCTGATGAAGAATCGCGGGCAAGCTTATGGTCGTGCTATCTGCAAAGTTATGCAAACGACGCGCCACTGTCAACCACAAGGGACTCAATGCCAAAGATAAAACCGTCAAAGCAATAATCAACTTCTCCCCAAAGTCAGTAATGATATGGGTCTCATGGCCCACGGTGGAGAGCAAAAAGGCAAATTCTCCAAGTTGCGCTAAGACAACCCCGATCAGAAAAGCTTGTGACCAAGGAAGACGTAACAGATGTAGGATCGTGATGTTGATCGCGGTTTTGCCAATGGTCAAAATGAGCAAAAACAAAAATACTGTTCCCAAATGTTCCCAAATGAAACTAGTATCGAGAAGCAAACCAATAGACAAGAAAAAAGCCATCATCAAAATGCTTTGAATCGGTTTCGTTGTCTCAAGCATGATAAGACGCTCATGGGTGTTGCCCAATACCAAGCCCGCCAAGAAGGCGCCATAAGCTGCGGACAGACCAATCAGCCCAGAGACCGCTGCCGCCGCAAAGCAAAACGTCAAACTCGCGAGGGGTGTTAAATCCTTATCGCCCGAAATTATTTTCGTTAAAGGAATGCGAACCCGTTGTTTGCGGCTTAAATAAACAATCAATCCCGCAATCAACCCAATCGATAAAACAATTTTAAAAATGAGACTTGGGTCATGCCACGGCTTGTCCAAATTGCGCAAAATAAGGATCATAGGCACGATGGCTAAGTCTTGAGCAATTAAAACGCCAATGGCCATCTGGCCCGTTTCCGTGCGCATTTCCCCAATGCTTTCCAACATCTTGACGACGACAGCTGTTGATGACAGGGACAAAACGAAACCAAGAAGCAATGACAATCCAAAAGACCATCCAAATATTTTAGAAAGAACCATTGTAATTAAAATGCTGGCCGATACTTGTAAAACCGTACAGAGCGTGCTGACCACCCAAACTTTTTTGAAGGTCCGCAAACTAAGGTCCATCCCCACCACAAACAGAAGAAGCAAAACACCAAGCTCGGCCAAAAGCCCGACTTGTTCGCGAGACTGAATGAGGCCCATCCCAGAAGGACCTAGCAAAATTCCTGCTAAAATATACCCCAAAATCGGGGGTTGTTTAAGACGCGCAAGGCCAAGACCGCCCGCAAGAGCCGCCACAATTACAAGCGTGATTTCTGTTAATTGAATATCGTATTCCATGATAAAAAGCGTAACACATGAGAGGTGTTTTTGACAAACTTATATACTAGAGAATAAATACCTTAAAATTTAAACCAATCCATTTCGCAACCCATCGCACGAATCTGACCGGTATAGAGAGAAAAGCATCTAGGGAGTGCCCATCAACATGCAAACACCGAACGTGACGTAAGATTTATCTTATGGTGTCAATTTCCCTGCACCGCCAGCGTCCCCGAACGGCCATCGACTTCGCCTTGGAGGAGTTCACAAACAGGTATGGCATCTTTGCTTTTCAAGAGATCACGAGCCACATCTGCCAATAAGACAAACGCGACGCCTTTTTTCTTGCATGCATTTAAAAGGTTTTCAAACCAATCTTTATAAAGCATGCCTTCCAATTCCGTGTGGATCGTTAGAACATTGAGTGTATTCGGTTGGAGCAGCTTTACATAATGGTCGACCAACTTCTCTAAAGGATATTCGGGACGACCTAACAACTCATCTAACGTTGGTAGAGTTGTTGGAATTTGAAGTGTTTGAAAGGTACGGTCATCCGCTTTAGGGAAGAAAGGGGTCTTCCCTCGGCAATCACTTCCATACAAGAATCCAGCTTCATCATAAGCTTGAAGGCTCTGGGCATTGGCTTGCCATCCCGCTGCCCCTGCCGTTTGAGCATCTTCTTCAAAAATATCCCGGTACACTTTACGCGCGCGTCCCAGCTCATCCCTGACTGTCCGCATGTTCATGGTGGCAAGGCCATCCTGCCACCGAATATGGTCATAACAGTGGATGCCCACTTCATGTCCCTTAAGCTTTACCTGACGCATGATCGCCCCATGAAGTCGACCAATATGGGGGCCAGGCAACACGATGCCATTCAATAGCGTGCGCCATCCGTAGACCTTGAGCACAGAAGTACGACTTACCTTTTTCAAAAATCCGGGACGGAAAATGCGTCGAATGGCGCGACCCGTATTATCAGGTCCTAATGAAAACAGAAAGGTTGCCGGAATTTTGTAAACCTCCAAAAGGTCCAGCAACCCTGGGACGCCAAGACGTGTTCCACGCTCTGTATCCACATCAATCTTAATAGCAAGTTGCGTCAAAACTTTTATGCTGCCTCCAGGTCACTGAGTGAGGCCGTTGGTTTTTTCAAGTGATAGTCCAGTGTCTTTTTCAACGCCTCACGCAAACCAACCTCAGGAGACCATCCCAAGTGGGTTTTTGCATTCTCAATGGACGGAACACGATGAAGGGTATCTTGGTAATGAACCCCATAGTGGGCGTTTGAATCCACAGGTGTAATCTTTACCTTTTCTGCAATTTCTTCATAGCCTGGGTATCCTTTAATGAGCTCAATTAAAAGGGTTACCAGCTCTTCAATGGAAACATCATTTTTAGGGTTGCCAAGGTTAAAGATCCGCCCTGATGCACAGCCATCTTTATTCTCAATGATCTTGACCAAAGCCTTGATACCGTCATCGATACACGTAAAGGTTCGACGTTGTTGGCCGCCATCTACCAGCTTAACCTCACCTTTATGCAAGATATCCCAAATAAATTGCGTCACGGCGCGAGAGGACCCCTCTTTGGAGGAATAGATACTATCGAGCTTCGGCCCAACCCAATTGAAGGGGCGGAACAACGTATAGTTTAAGCCATCTCGGATGCCATAGGCATAAATAACGCGATCAAGCAATTGTTTGGAGCAGGAATAGATCCACCGTTGTTTGTGGATGGGGCCTAAAACGAGGTTGGATGCTTCTTCATCAAAAACAGCATCTTGTGACATTCCATAAACTTCTGAGGTAGAAGGAAATACCACCCGCTTCTTATACTGAGCGCATTTACGAACGATTTCCAGATTGGCTTCAAAGTCTAACTCAAATACACGTAAAGGATCAGATACATAAATAGCAGGTGTTGCAATCGCCACCAGGGGCAGAACAACATCACACTTCTTAATATGATATTCAATCCACTCTTTATTGATGGTGATATCCCCTTCGAAGAAGTGAAACCGAGGGTGGTCTAAAGAGTCTCCCAGTTTATCTGATCCCATGTCCATGCCATAAACTTGCCAGTCCTTTTCCTTTAAGATAACTTCTGTCAAAGCACTGCCAATGAATCCATTTACACCCAATATCAAGACTTTTAACGACATGAGACTAAAACCTTTTTGTTAAATATTATACCTATGGTTCTACCGAATTTTTATACATATTGCTAGGATTATGATTACCTTACATCACTTCCTTATTGAAATTAAAGGAGAATTGGGCTTTACTTCATAACATTATAGTAATTTTCTAGAATGACATGGCCTATGACATTTGCCCAAAATGCACCCTCCTTACCCAATCGCAAGCAACAAATTATTGATTCTATTGATCAAAATTTCGACAAAATTAAAGAATTTACGATCTTTAATCGGAAATTTCATCGCCAAGATCAAGAATATCATCAATTTCTGATCGAACCGCAGTTGAAGGTTCTTGAAATTGGATGCGGGAATGGTGATTTATTAGCAAGTGTTGCCCCAAGAGTGGGGGTTGGAATTGATATTAGCCCAAAAATAATTGATTATGCAAAAACCCGTCATCCAACTTTCACCTTTTTCACCCACGACGCAGAAGCAGCCTATACAAAATTAAAAGACCAAACCTTTGATGTGGTCATCATTTCTGACGTCATCGGTTTTTTTGATGACATTCAGCTCGCTCTTGAGAACTTAGCCCCCTTATGTACTCCCGATACTCGCATCATTATTTCTTATTATACAAAGCATTGGGAGTTTATGGTCAAGTTTGCAGAATTATTGGGAATTAAAGTTGCACAACCCCCGCAAAATTTTCTCTCAACGGTAGATATTGAAAAATTAGCCGAACTTTCTGGATTTGAGTTGATTCGCAAAGAGTATCAACAACTCATACCCATTTCATTACTGGGAATTGACACAGTCATTAATAAATTTATCGCAACTCTTCCCGGCATTCGAAAACTATGTCTTCGAACTTATGTGGTTGCCAGGCCCCGCCCTACCTATGTTCCAAAAACATTTTCGACAACCGTCGTGATTCCATGTCGAAATGAAAAGGGAAACATTGAGCCCGCCATACAGAGGCTCCCTCAATTTTGTGACGATATGGAAATTATTTTTGTTGAAGGACACAGTGGTGATGGGACTTGGAAAGAGGTTTTAAGGGTAAAGGATGCCTATCCCCATCTCGACATTAAAGCCTTTCAGCAAACGGGTAAGGGAAAGGCAGATGCCGTTCACTTAGGGTTCGAGAAGGCTCGGGGTGAGCTCCTCATGATTCTGGATGCTGATTTAACGGTTCCCCCTGAGCAGCTTCATAAATTTTACCGGGTGATCTCTTCAGGGCAAGGTGAGTTTGTCAATGGAACCCGGTTGATTTACCCGATGGAAGATCAGGCAATGCGTTTTTTTAACTTCATAGCAAATAAAGCCTTTTCTTGGATCTTTTCCTATCTTTTGTCTCAAAGGTTTACGGACACTTTGTGTGGAACAAAAGTCTTTCTTGCCAAAGATTATAAGCGCATCATTGAACAACGGAAATTCTTTGGTAACTTTGACCCATTTGGGGACTTTGAGTTGATATTTGGCGCTTCAAAACTCAATTTGAAAGTTATTGAGGTCCCCATACGCTATGAAGCGCGGTCTTATGGTTCTACCCAAATTTCCCGTTGGCGCCATGGGGTCATACTTTTAAAAATGGTGATGCATGCCTATAAAAAACTTAAACTCTTTTTTTAACCTTTGGTTCGTGTGGGGCCTACTCGCCACGCTCACACTAGCTCTACCCCTTCTCAACGCCTGGTTGGGCTTCCCTGGTCAAGCATTATACGAAGAACTTTATAGTGCGGTTGGTGGCATCGTTCCCTACTCTGATGCCGCGGGATATCTTCAAGGAGGACACCGACTGATTGATTTAGGCTATCTTGACTCATGGAACATGCGCCGCCCCTTAAATGCCCTGTTCTTAGCTTTTCGCTTAAAGATTGCAAATGGTAATTTTTGGTATGTGATGCTCTTTCAATTGAGCTTCATCATTTTTGCTTTAACACTCTATTTAGGAACCTTGCGCAAGGACCTTGGGTCTCTTGCAACAATAATCTCTTTGGCTTTTTTCTTTTTTTTCGCACAATTTTATAATCACACAACTCTTTCCGAGCCTCTTGGCTTGACTCTTGGTTTGTTGAGCTTTGTCTTGTTATGGAATGGTTGGAATCTGAAGACTCGTCTTACCTTTAATGCCGGTATGGCTGCTCTTGCGATGGCATTATGCGTAAGGGCTGGCCCCAATTTTATGGTTTTATCTCTACTTCTTCTCGTTTATCTACACCCCTTCACGCAGTCTCGTTCCCTTGATTTATTATGGAGTGGTTTATCTTTCGCGATTCCTTTTATTTTCATAACAAAGCTATCCACTTTCTATGGTGACCCCTCAAGTTCGGGAGAAGCATTCTCAAACTTTTCCACAGTCGTATATGGCCTTGTCAATGGCGGAAAAGGTTGGCTTTATGCCTCTCAAGACCCGCATGCATCAGCCTTGATCGCTGGAAAATCAGAATCAGAACTCTCTCGTATATTATATCAAGAATCCTGGCGAATTTTTAAAGACAATCCCTTAAATTTATTGCGAGGACTGAGTTTAAACTTATGGAACTTTTTCTATTATTTCATTCGAAGTTTTAGCTTTGGAAGCGGGATCGTGCGACTCGTAACAACCATTCTCTTAGTGATGTTCGGGTTCTTCATTGGTTTTCGGATTTCTGCCAAGCGTCATTTTCTTAATAGAGAATTCTTGTTTTTAACGATTACGTTTTTAGGGATCGCTGTTTCATCAACGGTCATATTCAGGGATGGGGGATTTCGAACATTTGCCGTTGCTATCCCATTTATGGGGGCATTGTTTGCACTCGCATTTGCCTCCCCTCCTTACATGATAGAGCGGAAAACTTTCGAGAGTATTTGTTCTGCTTGTTTTGTTGGGTTTATCCTTATTGCCTCAGCTTTAGCCCCTTATATTCCTTCTAAAATGAATGTACCGTACCCGGCTCCTCTTGCCCCAATCAAGATTCCTGGTCAGGATGTTGTGGTAACCTATAACGTTAACAAACAGCCACATCTTATCATTGATTCAGCTTCGGGTTTACACTTTAGAACGATATCCCCCACCCAAATTGAGGACGTGTGGGATATTTACCAAGATAGCCCCTTCGGTATGGAATTAAAGAGACTCACAAATAAATATAAAAACAATAATCTTGTCTTATTATTTGTATACGACTATATTTCACATTCTAACAAATGGATTCTTAGCGAGAAACATATTCTAGATTTAAATTCAGAATGGCTCACAATTAATTGTGACTTAATTGAAAAGGACTTTAAACTTATTTACAAAGCAAACAGCTTCATAGGTATACCCAACAAATGAAAAAAGCTTTTATTACAGGTGTTAACGGTCAGGACGGGGCTTACTTAAGCCAGCTGTTGTTAGAAAAGAATTATCAGGTCCATGGGCTCTTGCGCAGAGCTTCTGTGAACAACACCGAACGCCTGAAGGGATTAGAGCAGAACCCAAATTTTATGATGCATTATGGGGATATGACCGACTCATCCAACCTGATTCGTCTCATAGGTCAAATACAACCCGATGAAATTTATAACTTAGCTGCACAAAGCCATGTGGCGGTCAGCTTTGAAACACCAGAATATACCGCAAATGCGGATGCAATTGGCCCTTTGCGGCTTCTTGAGGCTCTGCGCATTCACAACCTCACCAATAGAGTTCGCTTCTATCAAGCTTCGACATCTGAGCTCTATGGTAAAGTCCAAGAAATTCCCCAAACAGAAACAACGCCCTTTTATCCTCGCAGCCCCTATGCTGCTGCAAAATTATATGCCTATTGGGTTACCATAAATTATCGAGAAGCCTATAATATACACGCATCTAACGGTATTTTGTTTAATCATGAAAGCTGGATGCGGGGAGAAACTTTTGTCACTCGAAAAATCACCCTTGGGATTGCGAACATAGTCAATGGGTCCAAAGAGCCTATCTTTCTTGGAAATTTAGATGCGAAACGCGACTGGGGGCATGCGAGCGATTATGCTAATGCCATGTGGCTCATTGTGCAGCAGCCAACACCCGATGACTACGTCATTGCAACAGGTGTCACCTACACGGTACGAGAATTTGTATCAAAAGCTTTTGAGGCTGCGGGCATCCCCATTGCCTGGTCTGGCAAAGGTCTTGAAGAAGTCGCAACCCGATTAGATACTCATGAAAAGGTTGTGGGTGTTGACCCTTTATTTTTCCGACCCACCGAAGTTGAATTGCTGATTGGAGATTCCTCTAAGGCAAAGTCAAAACTCGGGTGGGAACCAAAAGTGTCCTTCACAGACCTTGTCTCAGAGATGGTTCGAGAAGACATTCAGAACTTTTCAGCCAGACGTACAATTTTATTAGGATGACCATGAGTACACAAAACGTTCTTCAGGGAAAAAAGATATTTGTTGCTGGCCATGGGGGAATGGTTGGACAAGCTCTTGTGAGAGCCCTCTCAAAGGTAGATTGTCACCTATTAACGGCGACACGCTCTGAGCTTGATTTACAAGATCAAAGCGCCGTAAGAAGCTGGTTTGAAGATAAAAAACCAGAAGTTGTTTTCCTTGCTGCAGCAAAAGTTGGAGGTATTCTTGCCAACAGCCTTTACCCTGCGGACTTTATTCATGACAACTTGTTGATTCAACAAAATGTTATTGGTTCTGCCCACCAATCTAAAGTTGAACGACTTGTCTTTTTGGGCTCATCTTGTATTTATCCGCGTCTTTCCTCTCAGCCTATCCGAGAAGATTCCCTTCTGTCTGGACCCTTGGAAGAAACAAATCAATGGTATGCGATTGCAAAAATTGCCGGGCTCAAGCTTGTTGAAGCTTTCCGTCGTCAGTACGGAGTTGATTATATCAGCATCATGCCAACCAATCTCTATGGGCCTGGTGATACTTATGATGCGGAAAACAGTCACGTCATTCCCGCCCTGATTTTAAAATTTCATGAAGCAAAAATAAACATGACCCCGTGTGTGAGTTTATGGGGCACAGGCACTCCAATGCGGGAGTTTTTGTATGTGGATGATTTGGCTGATGCGTGTTTATTCCTCGCAAACAATTATTCAGATATGGACCCCATCAATGTTGGAACGGGTCAAGATATCTCCATAAAGGACTTAAGCGAAATCGTTGCAAGAGTCGTCGGTTATGACGGGGCAATTACTTTTGATGGCGCCCAGCTGGATGGAACCCCAAGGAAGCTCTTGGACACCACAAAGTTGTCTAATTATGGATGGACGGCTAAGATACCTTTAGAGGCAGGTCTAGAACTTACGTATCAAAACTTCTTAACGAGATATTCATCATGAAGATACAACCCGTTATTCTTTGTGGCGGAGGCGGTACACGCCTTTGGCCCCTATCCCGAACATCTTACCCAAAGCAGCTTCTCGCTCCCTTAGGCGGCTTAAGCTTGCTACAACAAACAGCCCAGCGCTTCTCCCAGCCTGAGTATGAAACGCCAATGATCATCAGTAATGAACATTACCGATTTTTAGTAGCAGAACAAATGCATGAAATTGGGATTACACAAGCCGCAATTATTCTTGAGCCATGTGCCCGCAACACTGCCCCAGCCATGGCATTGGCTGCGCATTTTATTAAAGATCCAGAAACCTATATCCTCTTCTCACCTTCAGATCATCAGATCTTAAATTCCAAGGTTTTGAATGAAGCCATCCAAAAGGCAAAAATTGCAGCGGATCAAGACAACATCGTCGTTTTTGGCATTCCCCCTGAGGGCCCAAAGACAGGCTATGGCTATATTATCCCAAAATCTGAAGCAATGAGCGAACACGTTTTTTCTGTCGAGAAATTTGTTGAGAAGCCAGATGCTCCTAAGGCCGAAGAATTACTGAAATCCTCTTGCTTTTGGAATAGTGGCATCTTTTTTGCCAAGGCTAAGGTGTTTCTAAAAGCCCTCCAACAGCATCTTCCAAACACCTTTGATCATGCTAAGGCAGCGATTCAAAATTCAAAGCCTGACCTCGACTTTATTCGCGTTCCCAAGGATGATTTTGAGAAGTGCGATAATATTTCCATAGATTATGGCGTTATTGAAAAAAGTGATCATATTGTCGTCGTTGCTTGTCATGACATTGGTTGGTCTGACATCGGTACATGGCAAGCTGTTTGGGAATTGAACACTAAAGATGAAAGCGGCAACGCCATCATAGGAGATGTCATTGCCCAAGATGTCAAAAACAGCTACATCCGTAGCGATGGTCTATTGGTGTCCGTTATTGGCCTCGAGAACCTTATCGTTGTGGCGTCCAGCGATGCCGTACTGGTTGCCAATAAAGCCAATGCCGAAAATGTGAAAGAAATCACGACACACTTAGCCCATAATTTGCGCTCAGAGTTGGATTTCCATAAACGGGTTTACAGACCTTGGGGATATTACCAAGAAATTGATTTGGGGGAGCGGTTTAAGGTGAAGCGGTTGATGCTTAAAAGCCAATCCAAAACATCTGTGCAAATCCATTACCATCGAGCAGAACATTGGGTCGTGGTCACGGGAACAGCAAAAGTGCAAATTGGGGACAAGACGCAACTTGTGCACGAGAATGAGTCTATATACATTCCCGCTGGCACCCCACACGCTGTTGAGAATCCTGGAAAAATTGAGCTCCACCTCATTGAGGTGCAGTCAGGAAGTTACCTTGGAGAAGATGATATTGTGAGACTTAAAGACATTTATGGTCGCGTTTAATGACGACAGACATCTTAGAAAACCATCGAGAGATTTGGAGAAATAAACCTGTTTTAAAGGCGATTTACCAGGATTTTTATGACCGGATCACGTCTCATGCAACGTCGGGAACCACCCTTGAAATTGGCGGTGGTACTGGGAATTTAAAAGAATACCTCCCCCATGTAATCTCGTCCGATATTATTTCATCTCCCTGGTTAGATTGCGTTTGTGATGCGCAAAAGCTCCCCCTAGAAAATGGGTGCCTTGCCAATATCGTGGCTATTGACGTTCTCCATCATATCGAACGACCCATTCGATTCTTCCAAGAAGCTTCGAAAGCACTTCAATCCGGTGGCCGAATTATTCTCTTGGATCCTGCCATCACACCTTTAAGTTGGTTTTTTTACCACTTTATTCATGAAGAGCCTGTCATTCTGGATTCAAATCCGCTCGAAGATGGCCCCCTTTCTTCTGATAGAAAGCCATTTGATGCCAACCAAGCCATACCGACGCTTCTCTTTGGAAAGCATCAAGCAGCTTTTTCCAAAGCGTTTCCCGACCTACGAATCATTCAAAAATCTTTTATGAGCCTCTGGTGCTATCCGCTTTCAGGAGGGTTTAAGAGATGGTCCTTAATCCCAAAATTCCTCATTAAACCATTGTTGGCTTTCGAGAAAATAATGGAGCCTTATTTTGGATTCCTGTTTGGATTTCGAATACTCATCGTACTTGAAAAGATATGATGCTTCTTGGCCTCTTTTTCTGTGAAACATTTACTCAAAAGGGCTTCTGCAAGAATACAGTGTGAGCATGAAATGTTCTCATACAATAAGGAACCCCTGGAATATACTTTAAGATTTTTGAGATGTGTCGCAATCGCCCAGGGGAATGCTTAATAAACAAATCTTCTCGAAACTCAACGCGTCTAAACAAGGCGTTAAATTTTTCATAGAGCTCTCCTGAGCTCAAATAATTTAGATTGTTCTGGCAATAATTATAGTTTTGTTCACAAACAGCCGCAGGACTTTTACCACCTTGAAATTCATTACGAACTCCCATTTTCGCCCAAAAATGAAGATACGCTTTGGATGAAATTGCTCCAGCAAAGGGGACATAAATATGAGGCTCTATGACGCGCCATTTTGATGGAAAATAGTGTAAAGAGATCCCCCCCGGCTTCAAGAGATCATAAATCTGTTGAATCGTTTGAGGGTAATCCATGACATGCTCAAAGACTTGATTCGAAAAAACAAAGTCGAAACTGCCCTTGTGAGTGGCCATTTCCTCAATCGAAAAGAAGAAGTGAGATGAATCATTCGAATGCTTCTTACTCAAATAGTTTTCAACATCATACCCGTAAACCTGTCCATACCCTCGGTCAGGAAAGGCCTCTACAGCAGCCCCCGCACCACAACCAAAATCAAGAATCTTGGCCGTCAACGGAAGGACAAAACCCATATCTTTCAAAATATTTTCGCTTAGAATCAACTCAGAAACGTGATCCGACATTCTCTACTGCGCCCCATATGATTGAAGAAATGATAGCCTTAATCTCATGAGGCGTCCTCACACGGATACGCAAGAATATCCACCGTCCCCTGATCAGGAATGATCTTATAAATATTCTCCATTGTTACGGTTTTATGTGTTTGGGAATCCTTCATGGTATAGCTAATCTTTTTAAAGAATTCAAAATACTCTTTAAGGGCCACATTTTTTTCTTTCAATAAGTACGTGCTGAGCTCAAAAATGATAAGGGGTCTAAAAATCACAAGCGTATTGATTGCCCCTCTCAATACATTTAATTCATAGCCATCGGTATCAATTTTTATAAAATCGACTTTAGGAATTTTTTCAATTCTAACAAAGTCATCAATAGATATCTGAGAGGAAGTCGCCTCCTTTTCTTCTCCTAAATGAATCTTATGCTTTTTCTCATTGAGTCTTAAAGAGTCAATAGGCCAACTTGAAAATGCTTTAAAATCAGTAGTTTGTGATGAATGTTCCCCAACAAAGGTTTGGATGGGCACAATCCGTTTTGCAAGGGTTGGATTTAAGGCTAAATTATTTAATAACTTTTTCCAGGCAAAATAGGTGGGTTCAATTGCGTAAATTTTGGCGTCGGGTAGAATCTGTGCAAGGTTCAAACATATTGAACCTATGTTTGCACCCACATCAAAAACAATTGGTTCAGCATTGAGTTTTTGAGAGAGGTTCTTATAAATATGCTTTTGGAAGTTTCCGAAGAGAAATATTCTTAAATCGATTCCTTCTTTCAAATCTAATTCATACCTAATCCCTTGTCTCAAAACAATTTGATGATCCTTTATCCCAAATAGCCGAATGAGACGGTATAAAAATTGAGCAACAAGCATTTTTGTTTTTGTCGCTTGTAAAAA
The DNA here is from genome assembly GCA_019746225.1 of Alphaproteobacteria bacterium. NCBI lineage: Bacteria > Pseudomonadati > Pseudomonadota > Alphaproteobacteria > Alphaproteobacteria bacterium. The sequence continues at coordinate 24,913 of JAIESE010000022.1, forward strand.
ACTTAACATATCAAAAAGACTCCAATAGACCCGCACACATACTCATCAACAATCACTTACTCTATTGTCACGAGTTTTTGAATACCCCGAAGATTGAGCCTCTTCACGCGGCGCGGATCTGCATCAACCACTTCAATTTCGAGACCAACAGGATGGATGATCAACTCACCACGCGTTGGCACCCGCCCAGCAAGGGCAACCACAAGTCCCCCCAGAGTATCGATTTCATCCTCAAGACCTTCGACCACAAGATTGATGCCGTATTTTTCAGAAATTTCTTCAAGGGTGACGCGAGCATCTGCCAAAATACTGCCATCGCTCCGTTCAACAAGTTGATAACTTGGTGAACGGTCTTGGGCATCTTGAATATCCCCAATAATTTCTTCAATTAAACCAGAAAAAGTAACAATGCCATCAACGCCACCAAACTCATCAACGACCATGGCCATTTTGGTTCCTGTTTCTCGCATTTGAAACAGCAAGTCAAGGGTTCGCATTGTCGGAGAGATGTACAATACATCTCTTATAAGAGTTTTAATATTTAAGGGTTTTTTTGTTGCGGCCCACATTAAAACATCCTTCGTCTCTACCATCCCAATAACTTCATCTAAATTACTTCGAAAAACAGGCACACGTGAATGACGCGATTTTGTTAAAACCCCCAATAAATCCGCACCGGGAATCGTGAGAGGAACAGCAATAATATCTACCCGAGGTACCATCACGTCTTCCGCTGTCAAATCTCGCAAACTGAGAACATTACCCAACAGCATGCGTTCATCCGATTCAATGGAAGGATTAGCTTCATCTTCCGTATCTTCGATTAATTCTTCAATTGTCTCTCGTAAACTATTGTCATGATCGGGACGAGTCACCCCTCGCCATTTGTGTCTTAGCCAATGGATTATTCTCGATCTGGCTGAAACTTCTTGGTCTGGATCAAATTGTGTAGACATTGTTTTCATCCTGATTATGGTCGCTCTTGGTAGGGGTTAGGTATCAACAGGGAAGTTAAAATCTTTATTTCTAAGGTTTCCATTGCGGCAGCATCCTCATCGTTCTCATGATCGTATCCTAGCAAATGAAGGACACCATGTACCACCAAATGTGTTAAGTGATGATCGAAAGATTTATTCTGAGCAACAGCCTCTTCTTGTATTGTCTCAAAGGCAAGAGCCACATCCCCTAAAATGACAGGGATTTGTGACCCCTTTCCTCTATGTATAGTAGCAATTTCTGCTAGTTCTAAACTGGGAAAAGACAAGACATTTGTCGGTTTATCTTTACCAAGATAGGTTTTGTTGAGATTTTGAATTGCATGGTTATCAGTCAATAAAACATTGATTTCTGAATCCATTTTCCATCGGGCTTCTTGTAGGGTCTGTAAAACAACAGGTTGAATAAGAGATTCCCACTCAAGGAGAGGCCGTTCCCAGCACGGTTTGTCGAGAATCACGACGATATCTATTGACGGGTCAGGATCAGGCATTTTTAATAGTCAACCAGGTTAAGGCGGTTTCGTGTATACTCGTCATAAGCATGGACAATTTTTGATACAAGGCCATGACGAACCACATCTTCTTCACCAAAGGTAAGATACCCAATTTCCTTAACACCTTCAAGGGCTCGTATCGCATCTTTCAATCCGGACAACACCCCGGCGGGCAAGTCAACTTGAGTCAAGTCGCCGGTAATGACCATCCGAGAGTTCACCCCGAGACGCGTCAAAAACATTTTCATTTGAATGGGTGTCGTGTTTTGGGCTTCATCCAAAATCACAAAGGCATTACTTAAGGTACGACCCCGCATAAACGCTAAAGGGGCGACTTCAATTTCACCATTCGTCATTCTTTTAATAACCTGTTCTGCCGGTAACATGTCATGGAGCGCATCATAGAGAGGGCGTAAATAGGGATCGATTTTCTCCCGCATATCTCCTGGTAAGAAGCCGAGCTTCTCTCCGGCTTCTACGGCTGGGCGAGAGAGAATGATTCGGTCTATCTGACCCGACAGCAACAAAGATACCCCATAAGCAACCGCTAAATAGGTCTTTCCCGTTCCAGCAGGCCCAAGTCCAAATACCAAATCATAGGTCTGCATCATCTTAATATATTCTGCTTGACGTGCTGACCTTGGAAAAACTATCCGTCGCTTTGTGGGAATGGAAACTTCCCCATTTTCTGTAGTTTCCCCTCCCCGATCAAAGGTGACCGAAGCACTCGCCAACCGAATGGCCGCATCAACATCCTCAATCTCGAGGGTGCGCCCTTTAGAAAATTGAGAGTAAAGATACTGAAGGGCTGACTTTGCATAACTAATTTCCGGCTCTGTGCCAGTAATTTCTATTTTCGTTCCGCGTAAGGCAATTGAAACATCAAGGCGCTGTTCCATACGCAATATATTGCGATCCTGGGGCCCAACAAGTGCTGACAACCCCTGGTTATCGTCAAATTTAACAAAAATAGTTTTCGACGCCTTTGCGGTCAAAGAAACACACCCTCTTTCATAAAGAAATCTTTCAATTTAATTTGAGTATGAAGCAAAAGTCAAAGCCTCGTCAACTTGATGCATTCCTCTTACGTGATAAGGCTTTATCATACAGTAACAACGTACCCTGTT
>JAIESE010000023.1 GCA_019746225.1 Alphaproteobacteria bacterium
CGAGGGAGGGACTCGAACCCCCGACACGCGGATTATGATTCCGCTGCTCTAACCAACTGAGCTACCCCGCCAAAGTACAGTCAATATAGCGTTCCAGGTGAACGCTGTCTAGCAAGAATTGAGAGGAAGGATGGAATGATATTTGCTGTGAGATGGTTTTGGATACTCATTTGTTGAAGGGGGGATTCAAGAAATCCCTGCATCCCCCGTTCAAAATAGACTTTAATATTTGAGTTTGCCCAAAAGCACTTTCTTCTCCACAGTCATCCAACCACCTGTAGCCTTAGCTTTGGGAGCCTCAACCTTTGATTCTTCCTTAGAAGCTTCAGCCTTAGGTGCTTCCTGAGTAGCTCCACTATTTGCAGAGCCCTTAAAACCGAAGTGCGCCGTTAAAGTCAACCCAAGGATTGTATTTGGAAAATCTTCTCCGAGACGATCGCCAGGTCTTTTTACATGATCTGCTGGCAGGGGAACATTTTCTACTCTCACACTAATTATAGGAGAAGTATGGAATGTATAGCTGTTGTCAACATTTAACCCATTGAAGAAGGCATTTAGAGCTCTAACTTTAGATTCATTCTGAGCTGAAAACTCGATTTTATCGATGTTAAACATGCCATTTACAGAAGGTACGATTGTTGCGGGCGTTAGAGCTACAAGGGCGTTGTATTCGCCATGGTTGTCAATTTTTGGATCATGGACTTGCCATTCGGTCCCATTGAATCGACTGATCTTTCTCACCAAGCATCCGTTGCAGTCTTGTATCCGCACAGCTTCGTATTTTTCCATAGCGCCGGTGGGATTCAAGCCTAAAGCTAACAGGGCAATAAAAAGTGATCTAAATAGATTTTTCATAAGAGATTCCTTCTAATTTATATTATACGTGGATTTTTTATTTGATCAGGCTGACCATAATATTAACGTAATTATGAGTCAAGATAATTCATATTTAGTTAGAAAGAAGAAATATCCTAAAGAAGCCACTTATTCGAGGCCAAGTGCGCATTATGTCTTGAAAGAGAACCATGCTTTTTCAACAAAATTTGAACTTCTTCTTTATCCAAACTTTCCATGTTAATTTGCAGTTTCTCGATGACGTACGGTGCGATTTCTTCATGTTCACTATGCAAAAGATCAACCAAAAGAGGCATTAATTGCGCCTTTCTAAAATGGGGCAGATGATCTTCATTTGCCAGAAGGCTTTTGACCTCATCAACATAATTATGACGAAGGAAAAAGCTTAAAGACCGGACAGGAGAATGAGGGATGAGTTGCCGCAAAACGGCGGGATGCTTCTCTTTCTCTACTTTAAGGGGATAGTAAAATACGGTAAGTTTTTCCTGACGGTTTTTGAAAGCATCGATCATTTGAGCAGTATATGTTGGATCATCATCCACGAAAAAATAATGGGTAGCCTTCACAATCCGGGGATCATCAATCAAACGGACAGTCACTTGCCCTTTCTTACTCCCCGTAAAACAAGTCCCTTTCGTAAATATGCCGCGATCTAATGATCCGTCCCGTAAATCAAATTCTACATTTTCAAAAGGTCGTTGATTTGAAAAGCAAATACCGGATTCGGTTTCCATGGAATGGGCCCAAGTAACATGGTATGAAAAATGGTCGGCCGTATGATGCTTCCATCTTGCTGTGACTTGGATAACAGGTACCCCCTTCTCTTTAAAGGCTTCAATAACAGCGTTTGTATTTTCTTGTCGATGAAAGCTTTTATGATCGAGGTCAGTAATAGCGCCAAGGGTCAGATCGCGGTCCGTCAACAGAAGATATGTCTCAGACGGGTTCGCACGTGAATCTTGGACATAACACTCCAAAACTTCCTCATAGGACCCTATGGTAACCTGGCGAATGTGAGGCGGCAGCGCGCCGTCTGTGCCCTCCTCCATTCCCAAAAGAGGGCAAAGAACCCCTAAGATCATAAGCACGGCAACAAAAAGTGAGTAAATACGAGAAATGAGAGAAACCCTCCTGTTGTAATTCATTAGGCTCATTCAGCGTCTCTTTCAGGAGATTCATAATGATGTTTTAATTGTTATATAATCACAAAATGATTGATATTCAATGCTTATTTCGAATTACACTTACAGAATATATTAAATAGAAAATATATTATAAATAAAACTCTTACTTCACTCTTTTCCAAATCTTGCGCTTGGATAAATAAAGAACAAAGGTAAGAATGAAAAGATAGAAGAGGACTTTGACGCCCATTTGTTTACGCTGTTCCATTTCCGGTTCCGCTGCCCACGACAAGAACGTCACAACATCACGCGCCATTTGGTCAACCGTGGCTTTAGTTCCGTCCGCATAGGTCACTTGCCCTTCAAAAAGAGGCGGTGCCATAGCGATTTGACGACCTGAGAAATAAGGGTTGTAGTGCATACCAACGGGTATGGATGTATCTGGTGGTGCGTTGCAATATCCCGTAATAAGGGCATACACATAATTAGGGCCCCCTGCCCGTGCCTTCGTGATCAATGATTGGTCTGGGGGTAAAGCCCCATTGTTAGAGGCCCGTGCCGCCTTGTCGTTGGGATAGGGGGAATGAATATGATCCGATATAATGCCTTTGCGCATTGTCGGCTGGCCCTCATCATCAAGGTCTGGCTGATCATGTTCAGCGGCCAAGACTTTCACGGCATTCTTCGACAAACCAATGGCCATCAATTTACCATAAGTGATGCGCTTCAACCCATGACAAGCGGAACACACTTCCTTGTAGACTTGATATCCTCGTTGCAAAGCATCTTGCTTAAAGGTACCCGTGGGCCCTTCAAAGGACCATTTTTGACGGGGGATCGGCAAGGTGTCGTTATCTGCCAGAACACTTGTGATAGAGATGGCCATGAGAACAACCCACAGGAATAGCTTATCCCTCATCGTGTTGACTCCGGAATGATGGGGCGGCTAATGCTCAAAGGCAGGGCCATAATCGGTTCCAGTCGACTTAAAGCGGGTAGAAATAGGAAGAAATGAGCAAAGTAATAGAGGGTTGCTGCCCGTCCAATAAGGACAAACATCCCTTCCGGAGGATTGGCGCCAACCCAGCCAAGGATAAAACAATCAAGCAAAAACAGCCAAAAGAGCCAGCGATGAATGGGACGAAATCGGGAGCTGCGCACTGGGTGCGTATCCAACCATGGAACGAGGAACAAAACCATGACTGACCCAAACATGGCAAGAACACCCAACAACTTATCCGGAATGGAGCGTAAGATTGCGTAAAATGGCAAGAAGTACCACTCTGGAACGATGTGGGGCGGTGTGACGAGCGGATTGGCAGGAACATAGTTGTCAGGTTCGCCAAAGAAGTTCGGCGCAAAGAAAATAAATCCACAGTAAATAATCAAGAATACCCCAAGACCAAAGGTGTCTTTGATCGTGTAATAGGGGTGAAATGGAATCGAATCTTCAGGGCTCTTACGTTCTATACCCAAAGGGTTGCTGGACCCAAATTGATGTAAAGCTATCAGGTGAAGCATGCTCACCCCAACGATGAGAAAAGGGAGAAGATAATGCAAGGCATAGAAGCGATTTAAGGTCGGGTTATCCACCGCAAAACCACCCCAGAGCCAATGGACAATGCTCTCTCCAAAGGGAAATGCTGAGAAAAGATTAGTGATGACCGTAGCACCCCAAAAACTCATCTGCCCCCAAGGAAGCACGTACCCCATAAAAGCGGTTGCCATCATGAGGAGGAGAATAATGACCCCCAAAATCCAAAGAAGTTCGCGTGGTGCTTTGTAGGATCCATAGTATAGGCCGCGAAAAATATGGATATAAACCACGATAAAGAACATTGTCGCCCCATTCATGTGAATATAACGAATCAACCAGCCCCCGTTCACGTCGCGCATAATATGTTCAACACTATCAAAGGCATGGTCTACGTGGGGGACGTAATGCATAGCAAGAAAGATGCCGGACGCAATCATAATAATCAGGATAATTCCCGCCAAGGACCCAAAATTCCACATATAGGAAAGGTTTCTTGGGGTCGGATAGTCCCGCAGCTCATTATTGATGAGGCTGATAAAGGGAAGGCGTCGGTCAATCCATTTTAATATGCTCATGATTGTCTTTAGTAACCTTCTAGCCGATTCGAAGAACGGAATTGGGGTTGATAAACTCATAAACTGGGACTTCCAAATTCTTGGGCGCAGGCCCGCTAATAATTCGGCCTGAGTAGTCATATTTTGAACCATGACAGGCACAAATCCAGCCAATATCTGGCTCACCGGTATCTTGCATTGCCTTACGTTGTGTTGGGATACACCCTAGGTGCGTGCAAACGCCCACAACGACCAGCCAATTGGGGTCTTTGGTGCGCTCTTGATCCGTTTGAGGGTCAGGTAGCGTTTTCAGGGCCGTATCCCGCATTTCTTTTACTTCCTGAGGGGTGCGATGACGCACAAATACAGGCCGCCCGCGCCACATCACCGTTTGGGTTTTCCCCAAAGGGATAGAGGATATATCTACTTCAATGGACGACAACGCCATCACATCAGCAGAGGGGTTCATGCTATTGATAAAAGGCCACGCCGCAGCGCCAAGCCCCACAGCTCCCATAGCCCCTGCGGTTAAATGAATAAACTCGCGACGGGTGGGCTGGACGACCCCAGGAGTTGATGGGGATTTAACCTCAGAATCTGACATCGCTAACCTTTAAAATAGAATCTCTCAGCTTCTATATTATTAGATTAAAGAGCCGTATTGATCAAGGGGATGGATGTTCTGAGGGAAGAGGCTGAAATAGCCCTCATTTTACCGCATTAACTCCCTATTAAACAAGATCATACTAAGATTAATTGAGTTTTATAGAATTTTAAGGAGAAATCATGATGAGCAAGAAAAATTTATTGTTAACTTCGTTGTTTCTGACGGTAGCTGCCGTGGCGTCAATGGAGAGTGTATCTGCGGCCGCAGTGCTTGATGAAGTGGCAGCTGCTCCACCGCCCCCTCCGCCCCCGCCTCCTGGTCATGGAGCACCCCCTGCCCCTGGACTGCCCTCGGCCGCAGCTCATTCAGGAACTGTCGATAAAAATGCGCTTGGACAAATGGTCCGTTGGGCTCAAAAGGAAAAGTTGATTACTATTGCGGATGGTGTGTCCATGGATGATCTTCTCAACGGCATGATTTCAAAGAAGTCGACAGGACCTAAGCCAGAAGAAGCAAAGAAGCATAGCGTCAAGAAACAAGGAGCCCCTACAAAGACGCAAGAACAGATGATGAAAGAGTTGAATGAGAAGCTTGCAAGGCGCCAATCAGGTGGTGTTACTCCCAAAACAGCCCCAGCAGATAAAGACGCATCAAGCGACGCCTTAACAGCTGAAGAAGAGAAAAGAGCTGCCGCTCGATTCGATGAAATCTATGCAAAACAAAAAAAACCAGCCTTGAAGAAAGCCCTCGCTCCTGAAGCAAAAGATCCAGCTGAACCTGTGAATCCATGGGCAGGTGCTCTTAGGAAATCTACTCCCGCTCGATAAATATTGAGGGGAACATAGAGGGAAGCATAAAAGTTTGAAGAGGACTTTTATGCTTTTATCTTTGATTTTTCGTGATACTTCAGTTAAGGATAGACCACGACAAACAAAAATAATTTTATTCAAAGACATAAGTGATCCATCATGAAGTTTCTCGATCAAGTAAAAATATACATTAAATCTGGCGATGGTGGTGCAGGCGCCTGCAGCTTTCGTCGGGAAAAATTTATTGAATACGGCGGCCCCGATGGGGGCAATGGCGGCAGGGGTGGCGACATCATCCTGGTGGCAGTCGAAGACTTGAACACTTTGATTGACTATCGCTATCAGCAACATTTTCGCGCTGAAATCGGACACCACGGCATGGGACGGAATCGCACCGGTAGGGATGGCGAATCGATTATTATGAAAGTGCCTGTGGGCACGCAAATATTTGATGAGGATAAAGAAACCATTCTGGCGGACATGTTGGTAGAAGGACAAACCGTTCTTCTCGCCCGCGGCGGAGATGGTGGCTTTGGAAATGCCCATTATAAATCCTCTACGAACCGATCGCCGCGCAAGTTTACTCCCGGATGGCCGGGGGAAGAACGCTGGATATGGATGCAGTTGAAGCTGATTGCCGATGCGGGCCTCGTGGGATTGCCCAATGCGGGAAAGTCGACGTTTTTGTCATCCGTCACCCGCGCAAAGCCAAAGATCGCCGATTATCCCTTCACCACTTTGGCCCCCCAATTGGGCGTCGTGTACATTCATGATAAAGAATTTGTCATGGCAGATTTGCCAGGTCTCATTGAAGACGCTCACCTTGGAGCTGGCCTTGGGTATCGCTTTTTGGGCCATGTTGAGCGTTGTGGCGTTATCCTCCATTTGATTGACGGAAGCGCCGAGGATGTGGTCGCCTCCTACAAAACCATTCGTCATGAGTTGGAAGAGTACGGCTGGGGCTTGAAGGAAAAGCCGGAAGTGGTTGGTCTGAATAAATGCGATCTTTTAAGTGATGAAGAAATTGAAGAAAAGATCGCCGCGTTAAAGAAAGTCAGTGGCTCCGACATTTTTGTGATGAGTGGCGCCACCCAGAAAGGCATTCCTGACGTCTTGTCTTGCCTCCTGAAACACATCCAGGCTGACCGAGCCCATAAAAAAGAAGACCTTACGGTAAAAGACGAAGGGTTTCACCCTCTCGATTAGGCATTGTTTTTATTGAATAATTCACAATTGCGCTTTTGATGTTAGGAGGCAAGAAAAATGAATTTTAAAAGTGATAATGTTGTCCCCGCAAGTCCTGAAATTGTCCAAGCCATCCAGGACGCCAACAAAGACACCCAATCTTCCTATGGCGCCGATACCTATTCCGCTGCAGCCACAAAAAAGCTATCTGAGATTTTTGAAAAAGAGGTGATTGTCTATTTTACAAACACAGGAACAGCGGCAAACAGTTTGGCTTTATCTGCTTTAGTTAACCCTCATGAAGTCATCTATTGCCACGAGGAATCACATATCAATACGGATGAATGTGGCGCGCCAGAGTTTTTTACGGGCGGTTCTAAATTGATACCTTGCAGCGGACCTCACGGAAAGCTCGATCTCGATTTGCTGAACGAGAAGATTCTCCAGGGCATTTCCATGCGCCCCCATGCTCAAAAACCAGGATGCATCAGCATTACGCAAGCAACGGAATGTGGCACAGTCTATACGCTTCAGGAGCTCCATCAATTACATACCATTGCAAAAGAACATCATCTCCCGATCCATATGGATGGAGCCCGTTTTACCAATAGCCTCATCAAGCTTGGATGTACGCCGGCGGAACTTACCTGGAAAACCGGTGTGGATGTCATGAGTTTTGGGGCCACGAAAAATGGGACCGTGTGCGCCGAAGCCATTATTTTCTTTAACCATAATCATGCGAAAGATTTTGATTATCTTCATAAAAGATCCGGTCAGTTGATGTCAAAAACACGTTTTTTTGCCTGTCAATTGACCGCTTATTTAGCACAAGACTTATGGCTAAAAAATGCGAAACATGCCAATGCAATGGCACAAAACCTGGTTAGGATTTTTCAAAAAAACGGGGTAGAAATTGTCCATCCTGTTGAATCTAATGAAATCTTTGTGAAGCTTCCCTCGCAAACCGTGACCACTTTACGAGAGCAAGCTTGTGGATTTTATGATTGGGGGGCAACAAACTCAGATCTTTACAGATTTGTGACGTCTTTTCACACCTCAAACTCAGACATCGAAGGTTTAGACAAGTGCCTATCAAAAATCACTCTCCAAGAAGAAAGAACGGTATAAAATGACAAAACATGTCCTAAAACTCATCCTTCCTATGGTTCTCTTCGCTTGGCATACGGGGGCTCGTGAGTGTCGTCTCCCAAGTGAATGGCAAGAATTGTGCCGTATTCTGAATGCAAGAGTCGCCCAAAAGCAGCCGAAGATGAAGTTGGAAGATGCCGAGGCTTCGAGTCTGGAAACGTTCTTAAGAGAAACAAAAGCTGACCTTCCCAACCTCAACGCGCTGAAGACTATTTTACCAAAAACGACGCTGGAGCTCTTGATGGCGATTCACAAAAGGGGATTGTCGGCCGAGGAATCAGAGTTAATGGCCGCCTATTTAAAAGACCTAACAGCGGCGTTTCAATTTCAAAATGTGGGAGCTTTTGATAACAACACCTCCCACATCATTGGCCGAGAGTGGCATGAAATTGATTATACGGGCGAAGGCATGACCTGGAAAAAACAGCGGGCCAAGTATGCCCCTTATGGCATCACCCACTTCAAATCGCTCGACTGTCTCGAGAAGTTTTTCCCCGTGGAAGCGCGATTGCCCTATTTTAGAACATCTTACAAACCCCGACATCCCCGAGCACTTGATCATCAAGGATAATAAAGGGGTTCAAGACTGTAGTGCGTTAAGGTTTTCTGATGATTTCCACTGATCCTTTATCCATCGAATGACAAGGAAAGAGCGATATCATGGAGAGACCTATCGCAAGAATAAAGGCGAATCTAGAGTACATGGGTGCCTCGTGAATGTATGTGAAATGATGGTAATTTATAAAGGGTTTCTTAATTTAAAAGCAAGAAGGAATATATTGTGTGAAATTTCATTTACAATGAAATGATGACAAATGTTTAGTCTTGTCCAACCCTTTTAAACCCAAAAGCCTTTTGAATATGTTGTTGGAATTCTTTGGCGGTCATGAGCCCTAAATCAACAGCAGCTTTTTCGAGAGTAATTTCTTCGAGAAGCGCGCGCTTCGCAATTTTAGCGGCGTTATCATACCCAATGATAGGGTTAAGAGCCGTAACCAGCATCAACGAATATTCTAGGTTCGCTTCCAGTTTCTTTTTATTGGGATGGATGCCCTTCAAACAATTGTCCGTAAAGCTATTAGCGGTGTCGCTCAACAGAGCAATCGATTGCAGTACATTGGCAATGATCACGGGTTTGAAGACGTTCAGTTCGAAGTTTCCTTGGCTCCCGGCCATGGTAACACAGGTATGGTTCCCCATCACTTGGGTCGCAACCATGGTCATGGCTTCGGCTTGAGTGGGATTAACTTTGCCAGGCATGATGGAAGATCCGGGTTCATTCTCTGGCAGTTCAATTTCCCCGAGGCCGCACCGCGGACCTGAGCCTAACCAGCGAATATCGTTGGCAATTTTCATGAAACTGACGGCGATCACGTTTAAGACGCCGGATAATTCCACCATCGAATCGTTGGAAGCCAGGGCTTCAAACTTGTTTGGGGCCGTAAGAAAAGGAAGCCCTGTATAGTCCGCCACATTCTGGGCAAAGACTTCTGCAAATTTAGGGGGACAATTCAATCCCGTCCCCACAGCTGTTCCTCCTTGAGCCAAGAGATAGAGGCGTTTCAGGCAATCTTCGAGACGGGTGATGTTTAGGTCAATTTGAGCCGCATACCCTGAAAACTCCTGACCCAATGTAAGGGGCGTGGCATCCTGGAGATGGGTTCTTCCAATTTTGAAGAGGTCGGCAAAAGCTTTCTCTTTTGTTTTCAGTCCTTGATGAAAGTAGGTTAAGGCCGGTAGGAGTTTTCCCTGAACTTCTCGAACAGCGGCAATGTGCATGGCTGTTGGAAACGAATCATTCGTTGATTGTCCTGAGTTGACATGATCATTGGGGTGAACGGGTCGTTTGGTCCCCAAAGCGGATCCGAGCAATTCATTGGCTCGATTCGCAATCACCTCATTCATATTCATGTTGGTTTGGGTACCCGACCCCGTTTGCCATATCACAAGGGGAAAGTGGTCGTCCCACTTCCCTTCAATCACCTCATCGGCAGCTTGAATAATGGCCTCTGCGATATTTGAGGCAAGGGTCTTTAGGGACAGATTCGTCTGCGCAGCACAGCGCTTCTGGATCGCCAGGGCCCGAATCAACCCAAGAGGCATCAGCTCTTTGCCAATGCGGAAATTTTGCCGTGCACGTTCCGTCTGGGCACCCCAATAGGCACGTTTTGGGATGCTGACCTCACCCATGGAGTCTGATTCTGTGCGAAACTCTTCAGCCATATTTGGTCCTTTAACTTCAAAAGGGGCTTATTCTATACTCTACCTTAAAGTGAGTATAACCGGGAGATGCTTAATGACTTCTAAATGGGCAAGCCAAGAGGAGGGTAAATGGATGGCCCTTGCTATAGACCAAGCCAAAGAAGCGGGATTGCGCGGTGAGGTTCCTGTGGGCGCCGTTTTTGTAAAAGACGGTACTATCCTAAGTGCTTCAGGGAATCGTGTTGAAGAACTATTGGACCCCACCGCTCATGCGGAAATATTGGTGATTCGGGAAGCGGCTAAATTTTTGGAGAGTCCCCGCCTGGGGGGGGATTTATACGTAACGTTGGAGCCCTGCTCGATGTGTGCAACAGCTTTGTCATTTGCTCGCGTCGATCGTATCTTCTTTGGAGCATTTGATCCTAAAGGGGGGGGCATTGATCATGGCCCTCGCATCTTTCAGCAACCCACTTGCCACCATCGCCCAGAAGTATATGGAGGAATGTCTGAACAAACTTGCGCCGCTGTGTTGATTGATTTCTTTAAGGAAAAGAGGTAGGAGCGAAATATAAATCTCAAAAAAGTTGAGGGGTGTTCTTTAACACGCCCTCAACAGTTTCTAAACATCAGTTCAATACTTCCTTACACAATCACAATGTGACTGAGTTGGACAATGTCTGATAGGTGTTGGCCTGAAACGAAAGCAACACTCGAAAAGTTAATACTTGTTCCATTTGCAAAAGTTGCAAGAGCATGGCCCGATCCATCATTTGTAATGACAGCTTGAGAATTCGCTGCAGCTGCAGTTGCCACACCGTGGATTTGGAGATAGTCATTTACTTTGCTAAAGTCAGTAATCGTATCATGACCCTCATTGTTTGTCAGATCATACCGGAAAGTGTTATTTCCTCCATTACCTGTAAGAACGTTGTCCGTTACATCTCCCTTGAATACGTCGTTAAATGCGCTTCCCAGAAGAGCAGTGAATCCATTAGCGAACCCTGATAAGTCATCTCCTTGAGCATCTCCTCCAGAACTTGTCAATGCCATGAGGTCTACATTTACACCCGCATTGGAAGACGCATAGGACAAGATAAGATGATCAGCAAACCCTTTAATAGTATCTGCTCCTGCTCCTGCCTCAAGAACGCCACCCTTTGCAGTTACGATGGTAAAGGAATCGTCCCCATCGCCACCACTGAAGTAGTCGTTGGTGTTAATGTTTAGATTTATGAAGGTATCATTACCGGCTTCACCATAGACTTGCTTTTGGTTGACTTGGCAATCCATATTAAATAGATCATTTCCATTACCACCATAAACAACGACCGAACAACTTGGGCAATAGTCAAGGAAGGTGTCGTTTCCATCCCCTAAGTAATTGAGACTCAAACCGATCTCAGAACAGTAGCACCAAACCGTATCATCCCCTTGACCCGCATAGGTTAGGGTAAAGATAGGGGTACCAATGTTGTTAGGTGTGGAGTTAAGATCCGGGATTCCGAAAGGGTAGGCTGGCGAGGGATCAAATAATCCTTCACTCAGGTTCGAGCCGATGCGGATATAATCATTACCTGCCCCTGAGCTGATGTAGCTGAATTCTTCTCTGCCTCCATATATGACATCATCACCGCTACTGCCAACCAGAGTATCATAACCACCATCACCACTTATGAGATAGCCAACACCGCCTGAACCGCCAACGCCTGCATTTGGGTTAGCAAGGTATTGGGCATCGATCACGATGTAGTCGTTTTGATTTGTCCCTTGAAGTCCTTCTATGCTTATAAAGGTCGTTGTGTCACTACCATGGACAGCCGTTCCATTCCCGTTTACAACGCCATTAATCATAACACCATCAATGTCATAGGAGGACGGTGGGGTGGGTAACCAGGCAGGATTTGCAAACTTGGTTTGCAAATCAGCATAGGTTGTCCCGTAAATGGAAGGAATTGAGAAGGCAAGCATAGATGGTGCAGCATCCGTAATCCCGATAAAGCTTAAGAGGTCACTTCCTCCCCGTCCATCTATCGTGTCGCTTCCTCCGTTACTGTAGAACTCATTATGCTCACTTGTGCCTTTTAGGGTGTCATTATACTTTGACCCAATAAGTCCCTCGATGGAGGTCAAAGTATCAGTCCCTAAACCGCCGCCAACTGATTGTGCCACAGCAATATTTATATCAACTGTTACCCCAGATGTTGCATCAGAATAATCCGCCGTATCAAAGCCAAAACTAGGATCAGGTTGGAACAAGCCCAACAAACCACTTCCGGATTCTGTATGATAAGTTACGGCCGTATTTGAGCCTAGTATTCCTGGCGCAAGATTGGATGTCGTGAGAGGAAGACCATTTAGATCATCAATCGTTAAAATGTTATGCAGATAGTCTTGATTACTCCCGACACCCGTAAAGAGCTCTTGATGCAACGATGTTGTTCCAATCGTCGTGTCTAAAAAGGCATTAATATCTGCCATCCAAGTATGGGCTATGTCGTTTAATGTTACGGTAATATTTATCATAGTTCCTGTAACACCCGCGACAGCTATAGTAGACGTATTAGTTACAAGATCTTGTATAGCTATTGGCGCTGGATTTGCAAAAGTATAAGTCCCGGTGCTTGTATAAAAATTAAGCGTCCACCCTGAAGCAATACTTCCCGGATCGCCAAGAGCTGTATCAGAAATCCTTAAGGTCCAATCATGGTTTACGTCAAGAACAGCTCCTAAAACCCCTCCTGTAATTATGTCATCTCCCTTACCGCCTCTCAGAGTGTTATTGCCATAATCACCAGTCAAAACGTCGTTGTAATCGCTTCCAATCAAGCCCGCATTCATAAATGCCGCTCCCGTAAGATCGTCACCTGTTGCGTGCCCCCCTGATGCTGTTCGGGTTGCAAGGTTAACATTTACAGCCGCATTGGAGGATGCATAGGAAAGGATGACGCCAGATCCGGCTCCATTAAAGATGTCAGCACCCTGGCCACCTTCTACAATACCACCAGTAGCATCCCCAATATTAAAGGTATCAACACCAGAGCCACCACTCATATAGTCATTAGATGATAATTTCAGTATGTTAAATACATCGTTTCCATCTTCACCGAAGATACGCTTCAAATTTGCATCGCAAGCAATGTTAAATATGTCATTTCCTGTGCCCCCATAGACAACATTGCTGCACAAAGAACAAAAGTCGTTAAATACATCATTTCCTTCCCCTAAGAAAGTTAGGGTCATACCAATCTCTGAACAATAACTATAAACGACGTCATCTCCTGTTCCAGCATATACAAGGGCAAATATAGGAGTATGGTAATTGTTGGGGGTAAATTCACCCGGGACACCAAATGGGTAGGCAGGAGATATATCCTTCAAATTCTGGTCATTATTCAGATTCTCGCCCGTTTGAATGAAATCGTTGCCTGCGCCAGCACTTATGAAGTTAAAGTCTGTACGCCCCCCGAAAATAACATCATCGCCACTCCCACCTACCAGCACATCTTTTCCTAATTCACCTGATAAGAGATACCCCGGGCCTCCCGAACCAGAGGGACCCGCATCAGGATTTAAGAGATAAGTTTGATTCATAACGATATAGTCATTCAGATTACTTCCCTGGAAACCTTCAATGCTTTGAATGGAGGCAACGCTGCTTCCGCGAGTAACGGTGTTACTGGCCCCATTCATCCACACACCATCTATGTCAAAAGACGTCGGCGCTGTGGGCAACCAATCCGGATTGGAAAACAAGGCCTGCATTGAGCTGTAAGTTGTTCCAAAGATTGTTGGAATTGTGAAGGTATGACCAGATGCAAGTGGGTTGGTAATGTCTATGAAGCTTAACATATCAGCTCCTCCACGCCCATCAATCGTGTCATGACCGCCCGTAAACCGGAATACGTTGTTGGCGTCATTTCCAATTAACGTATCGTTATACTTTGAGCCTCTGAGGCCTTCTATGCCGATCAACGTATCATTGCCAAGACCTCCCCCAACACTTTGAGCAGTTGAAATTCTTAAATCAACACGCACGCCTGAGCTTGCATCTGAATAATCTGCAATATCAACACCGCCAAAACGTTCGAAACCGACAGGGACTAATCCATTCAATATATCGTTGCCTTGTCCTCCTTGGAGAATATCACTACCAACTCCGCCATAAAGAGTGTCATTGCCACTGCCCCCCATGAGTGTATCGTCTCCCCCTCCAATACCTAGTTCTGAGCCGGCGGCCTGATCAAGAGGACTGAGTTGAGTTATATCCATCATATCCCCGTAAAGGATGTCATTACCGTTATCTCCCTTTAAAGTATCGTTACCAAAGAAAATCGTTGTGGCTTTTATTGAACGATTCGTTCCCGTATCAACAATTGACGTGGTAATGGTGCGAACATCTCCAATCAGTACATCGTCACCATTATCCCCATTGAGCGTATCATTTCCAAAAGTTAATGTTGTTGATAATAAATTCGCATATATATCTGTATTTACAAGTTTAATATTAAGGGTCTCAATGTCTCCAGTAAGGGTGTCATTTCCGTTGCCCCCTGTTATCACATCATTGCCCAATGTTATTTTTAAACCAGCTATTTGAGCTGCAACAGGTCCTCCAATAACGAGGGGAGCGTCTTTAATATCCATTGTCATTGATTGAACATCACCGATTAGATTATCCTCACCATTGCCCCCATTAAGGGTATCAGTGCCAAAAGTAATCGCCCCAGCAGGGTTCATAACCGTAATTGCAAAGCCACCACTCGCAGATGAAGGGGCAGCCGTCAGACTGATCGATAAGTTTTGTACATCCCCAATTAAGAGATCATTGTCATTTTCTCCGTTTAGGGAGTCGTTCCCAAACGTAAAGGGTGATGAATTTAATGCGGCAGAAGCACTACCATTTCCAGATGTAGCTGTGCCCCCTTGCAGGGCTAAGGTAAGCGTTTGCACATCCCCTATAAGCACATCCAAACCATTTCCGCCAGATAACTTATCTGCCCCAAAAACAGTTGTTATATTGATAGAACCTGCTTCTGCACTTGAACTTGATTCTAAACTTACTTGAACACTGCCACCTTGATCAAAGCTTGAGTAAGTTTCAACATCACCAATTAAAGTATCGTTCCCATTATCTCCGTTTAGTTTGTCATTTCCAAAAGTAAAAGTATTGAATTGTAAGGCGGCAACAGCTACACCAGCTCCATTGACAGTTCCCCCGAGAGAACTGATGGACAAGGTTTGTACATCCCCAATCAATTTGTCGTTATCGTTTCCCCCATTGAGCGTGTCGGCACCAAAGGTAAAGGTGTTTGGGCGTAAATACTGCTCTGTTATAGCCATGACAGCATTGGCACTAGCATTTGTTGGAGCCCCGGATGCGGTTCCGGCCGTAAGGGTTATTGATAGAAGATTAACGTCTCCGACCAAAAGATCCTTGCCATTACCCCCATCTAGAGAATCTTTCCCAAAGACAAAGCTATTTTGCGCAAATAATGCATCAGCATGAGACCCCGTAGAGGTGCCTGCTTTAATATCAATTTTAAATGTGTCGACATCCCCCAAAAGGGTATCGTTACCGTTGCCACCGCTGAGAGTGTCTGACCCCATATTCATCGTAATATTAGCCAGATAGGCTTTAGAACTTGACGTGCCAGCACTGTCTGCCGTGACTGAAAGAATAATATCCTTAGTGTCACCCACTAATTTATCATTACCATTTCCCCCATCAAGGACATCTTTGCCAAAGTTGAAGGTCACTGGCGTTATCAGAAGCGCCTTTGTGTTGAGGCTAGAATTGACTCGATACTCAATTAACGATATATCACCAATGAGTAGATCGTCCATGTTGCCTCCATTCAGGACATCATTTCCAAATTTTGGAACAAGAAAAACTTGATTTTGTATGAGGTATGAAAGTTGGTCCCCTATAAGGGTTGTGTTTGAATTTGAGCCATTCAGGGTATTGTTGCCGGAGGTACCAATTAGTGTCGCCATTTTAACTTCTCCACTCTGTTGGGTATTGAGCAAAGTCACAATAGACTCACAACATCAATACCTGTTGGGCACATCTTTCAACATGCATAACTACACATCACGTAATCTACTTACTCAAATAGAATTTTTATTGAAAAAGTCAATACTTTTAGGT
Organism: Alphaproteobacteria bacterium; assembly: GCA_019746225.1. Taxonomy (NCBI): domain Bacteria; kingdom Pseudomonadati; phylum Pseudomonadota; class Alphaproteobacteria; species Alphaproteobacteria bacterium. The sequence continues at coordinate 16,171 of JAIESE010000023.1, forward strand.
TATTTGTTTTCAAATAAATTTATATATGGCTGCTTTGCTTAATGTTATTTTAATAATTCATTAATTTTTGGATTTTCTTTAAGGATTTAGACAGCAATTTATTGTTGGTCAGGAAAATTTTCCAGGATTACAAAACGTCATTTTTATAAAAATCATTGAAAGATAATTATATATTTTAAAAATTTTTTGTATCGTAAATTAAAGAATTTTTGAATTTTAAAAAATTCTGAAAAATTATTAAAAATGACTCTTCCTGACTGAGCGATTTCGAACGAATGGGCCTGATAGATGGACTCATCAATCTCCCAACTCGACCTTCTCAAGATACTCAGGCACATAACAGGACCATTGAAGGCGATTTTCGATCTTATGACGCAACGCATCTGCAGGTGCAGGTTCCCCATGAGTGATGAATGTTTGCCGAGGAGGCTTTTTAAAGTGTTTTAGCCATCCCAAGATTTCGTTGGCGTCCGCATGGGCTGACAAATTATGCAAGATCATCACTTCAGCTCGTATGGGGACAAAATTCCCATGAATTTTAATTTCTGTGGCGCCATTGACCATCGCTTCACCACGTGTTCCAGCTGCCTGAAACCCTGCAAATATAACCGTATTACGCCGATCTGATACAAACGCCTTTAGGTGATGAAGCACACGCCCTCCGGTTGCCATACCGCTTGCAGATACGATAACCATCGGAAAGTTCTGATGATCTAATGCTTTTGACTCATCCGGTGTTGTCACCAAATTTGCACTTGCACACATCTTTCGGCACTCGTCAGGCGTTAATCGATGCAAATCACTGTATTTACGATACAGATTCGTCACATCCGTTGCCATTGGGCTATCAAGATATATCGGAACGTCTACAATTTTTCCTTCATCTTTGAGCTGTTGCAAAAGATACATGAGGACTTGGGCCCTCCCGACAGCAAAAGCGGGGATGATAACGATGCCTCCGCGATGGACCGTTCGATTGATCGCATCAGCCAAAATTTCCTTTACATCTGACTCATCATGGAGTCGATTACCATAAGTTGACTCTACAACAAGGTAATCTGCGCTTTCTATAAGAGTTGGTGCCTTCATTAAGGGGTCATTGGGGCGGCCTAAGTCACCACTGAACATAAGGGTTTTATCCCCATCAGAAATACGAACAAAGGAGGCCCCTAAGATATGTCCCGCTGGAATCAATTCAAAAGTCACACCGTCCCCTAAGGAAACTTTTTCGTGATAAGGGACAGCGCTTATATATTTCAAGGAGGTTTCTGCCTCTTCTTGCGTATAAAGGGGCAAGGCCGGATGATGTTTTGAGAAGGCATGCTTATTGGCGAAATAGGCATCTTCTTCTTGAATATGGCCACTATCAGGTAAGAGAATCTCACACAGATCCTTGGTCGCAGGGGAACAATATATTTTTTTATGAAAACCTGCACGCACAATCAATGGGATTGCGCCCGAGTGATCCAGGTGGGCGTGGGTCAAAATCAATGCGTCTAGGGATTTAGGTGAAAACGGTAACGGTGCCCAATTGCGAAGCCGTAATGGTTTGAGGCCTTGGAACAACCCACAATCAACCAGAATTTTTTTGTTCCTAACGGTCACGAGGTACTTTGAACCTGTAACGGTTCCTGTCGCCCCTAAAAATTGAATTTCCATTGCTGTTTGTCTATCCTAAAAGGTCCATTAAGGGTTGAATACATCCAATAATTGCAAGAAAAACAAGAAGAATGATGGGAACGACGCTCATTCTAAGTCCAGCAAAGATCGTTGCATAAACAGCCTTCAGCAAATTGTTGGAGGATGTGGCAATTAATATTGAGGCTGAAATAACTTTCGGATTCAATCCATGGACGCTGTCTTGCGCCAAGCTCACCACAAAAGGGGAAATATCCGACACACCAATGATCATTGCCAATGTATATAACCCGATATCGCCAAAGTTAATTTTCGCCCAAGCAGAGGCAAGAGAAATCAAAACAAACAGGGTCGCAAAGATCAATGCCGCCGCTAATTCTAAGGGGTTCTTTTGGGTAACAATCACATTTTCATCCGTAGCCATACTTTTGTGACCCCGATGGTACAAAATAAGGGACAAGAACAAAGAAATGAAAAAGAGACTGATCAATGTTCCAGCCATCTGTTTGGCAAGAGAAATATTGAAAACCATAATGATAACAAATAGGCGTAAGTAGACCATTGTCGTCGACATAATGACCGCAAAATGAAACATTTCTGGGTTAATATGCTTTTGCATCGCATGGCGCGACAAGACAACAGTCGTAATGGTAGAGGAATAAATCCCCCCCAAAACGGAAGTTAACCAAATACCTCCCTTTTCTGACTTATATCTTTGAATGAGGTAGCTCGCGTAAGAAATGCCACTCACCACAACCACCGCCAACCACACTTGATAGGGCGTAATCGGCGTGAAGGTTGTCACTGGCGTATCTGGCAAAAGGGGAAGGATGATACCCGTCAGAATCAAGAACTTTCCTGTGGCTGTAATTTCGTCCGTTGGAACCTGGCGTGCAATATCGTGCAATCGATCTCGCGCCCCTAAAAATAAAACCGTACTGACGGTCAAGCCAATCGCAAACCAACTGGTTTCCAAAATAGTGATGGGGCCCAACAGATAGGCAAGAAGGTTTGAGGTCAATGCCACCAAGCCCCCTGCGGACTCTTCATTCCGGGCGCTATAGCGTAAATGATACTGGTAATAGGCCAGAAGCCAGAGGCCCAGAATCACCAAACCCGCGGCAAAAACGATTCCATAATGGGGCTCCAACAGATACAAACAAACCCCGGACATGGAGAGCAGAGGAAAGGTGCGAACACCACCAGGATGGTGGAATTGGCTGCGGCCATATAAATCTTCATAGGCCAAGCCTAAGAAGAATGACAACCCCAACAACAAGAGAAGCTTTTGTGGATTCACTGCTGAGGCCAGAGCCAAACTGATGCCGTCCATTTCATCTCCTTGATTATAGGGCAATTTCTAAAAGAAACGTATTTCACGTATCTTATACGATTGTCTCAAAGGTTAAAAGGGTATGTCAACAGTGTCTGATGAGCAATTCCAAGAGGTTCATCATTTAGAAAAGTCTATCGGTTAAGGAAAATGTTTAGAAAGCAAAGGAGCGTAAATAACCCCAGAGGGTCATTTACGCTTAGAAGATTAAAAGGTTATAGAGAGTCTTGTGCAGGGCCTATTGATCATCGTCACCTGTTACATCGTCTTCACCTTCAGAAGGTCGCATTCTTTTATTACAAATATGTTCTAATGTACTAACGTACGGACCAAGTTCTTCGACAAGTTTAAATAAGGTTGGGAATCGGCTATAATGAGGAATTTGAATAATCGCTACAGCCCCACCTTTTATAAACTGATATAAACCTTCTTCAACACTCATGCCAGCCTTTGCATATTGTGTAAATATGTTAAGTCTTGCTTCCTCATTTAAATGAAAAACTCTTGAAAGCGTTTTAAAGGGATTTGTCCCTGTCAAACGCATGTTTGTGTTATAAACGTCGCTCATTTCTTTTGCGCATTCACTGATATCATCTGAACATACTCTTTTATGTGTGGAAAGAGCACTTTCACTAGGATTTTTGTTTTCTGCCCCTTGCGTTTGGAAAACGCACAAAGCCATAACGATTAATAATGCTTTCTTCATAATATACCTTTTTAAAAATGTGGAAATTTTAATTGTTTAAAGTATATATATGTTTATTATTTAATCTTTACAAATGTTTTTTATTTAGTTAAATTTTATTAAATCAAACACGAAACAACTTGAACACTTTTTATTCAGCTAATATGGAGAAGAATTTAACCTTCTAAACAATCTCAGGAATATGTTCAATTTGGGGATTATGATCAATATTTTCGAAAAAAGTCAGAAAATGTTTTAGACGCACACTGATGGTCATATCGTTTCGAAGGGGGTGAAAATTTACCAAATCATACGTCAAAAAATCCTTATCTAATAAGAATTTGACTTTACGATCTTTATCATTCAAAAGGCCATAGGGCGTAACGGAACCTGGAGCAACACCCAAAAAACAAGCCAGCTCTTCTGCACTTCCAAACGAAAGATGGCCTGAAGCAAATTTCTTTGCAAGCGCCTTTAAGTCAACACGCTTTGAATCAAGAACTGAAACAAGAAAATATTGCTTCTTTTTATCTTTTAAGAAAAGATTTTTACCATGTGCTCCCTCAATCACCACCTGAAGTTTTTCAGCGTCTTCAGCTGTAAATAGGGGTTCATGGGTAAAAAGTTCATAGTCCAAACCATATTTTTTAAATAACTCAAACAGCTTTTGATGAGGCATCCTATTTTTCTCCAGGTGAGGTAATCAGAATCCCAAATCGCTCCATAAGCTTCTGCTTTTCGGCTGGTTTTAAGCGTAAAGTCAGGTGGATCACTTCGTCTTCATCTTCGCGACTAACAATCACCCCTTGGCGATAACACCACGCCAACACTTCTCCTTCTGAGGCTGGAATGGTCACCACAAGAATGGTCCCCTTCTCTCTCAACTTTTCATCAATGCGCCCTAACAACGTCTCAATGCCTTGACCATTGATGGCCGAAATCGCAACCACATTGTCGTCGCGTTTCAACCGATTTTCAAGACTTGCGAGCTCCTCCCCTTCCAGAAGGTCTAGTTTATTACACACCTCTAAAAGAATCCCTGACTCTAGGGGATGTGTAATATCGAGTTCTTCAAGCACTTGATAGACATCGTCTGCTTGTTGGTCTGTCTCGGCGTGCGCAATATCTCGAACATGGAGAATGAGGTCCGCGGCACACACTTCTTCCAAAGTGGCTCGAAAAGCTGCAATCAATTGCGTTGGCAAGTCTGAGATAAAGCCGACCGTATCTGATAATATAATCTGACGACCGCTGGGCAATTTGACCTGTCGCATGGTAGGATCAAGGGTTGCAAATAGAAGATCTTCTGCAAACACATCCGCATGGGCAATCAGATTGAACAAGGTTGACTTTCCCGCATTGGTATAGCCAACCAAGGCCACAACGGGATAGGGCACGCGACTGCGAGCGGTGCGATGCAGCCCACGCGTTCGTTTAGCTGCGGCAAGCCCTTTCTTAATTTTTAAAATGCGATCATCAATCAAGCGGCGATCTAGCTCCAACTGCGATTCACCCGGTCCACCAATGAACCCGAATCCGCCCCGTTGTCGCTCCAAGTGGGTCCAAGACCGAACCAGGCGACTGCGCTGATAATTAAGGGCTGCAAGTTCAACCTGGAGAGACCCTTCGGCTGTGCGCGCTCGATCACCGAAAATTTCAATGATCAAACCGGTGCGATCAATGACCTTACATCCCCAAGCTTTTTCCAAATTTCTCTGTTGAATGGGTGTAAGCGCGTTATCCACAACCATAAGTTCGATTTCCAGAGCCTTAATAAGCCCTGTCAACGCCTCAAGGTTTCCTTTTCCAATCAAGGTTGCGGGAACAACTTTATGTAATTGAATGACCTGACTGTGAACAACATTTAGATTAATCGCAAGTGCAAGACCGACAGCTTCATCCAGTCGACCTTGAACGGTTCTCGCTTTGGGGGAGATGATATCTCCCTCTTTTATATTGCGCGTTCGAAAACTTGCATGAAGAACCCCCGTTCGCGTGGGGGTTTTGGAAGCCCGATCGTCAATCAATCAGATTATTCCCCATCATCTTCATGAAATTCAGGATCTTCTATAGAATGCTCATCCGCACCTACGGCAGAAGAAGCCTCAAATAACTGAATCGGCCCTTGTGGCATGACGGTGGAGATAGCATGTTTGTAAACAAGCTGGGAATGCCCCTCCCGACGCAAGAGCATCGAAAAGCTATCAAACCAAGTCACAACACCTTGCAACTTCACGCCATTGACTAGGAAAACTGTCAATGGGGTTTTGTTTTTACGGACATGGTTGAGAAAAACATCTTGAACATTCACAGGCTTATCGTTGGCCACAGGACTGCACTCCCTCTTTTTATTAAAATTTATTCTAATTTATGAATAGTACGATTTGCCCAAAAGACCAAGGGGGGAAATTACATTTTGATAAATATTTTTTTTAAGTTGCCACAATTTTCAATAGAAACAATCATCGGCGATGATGGCTCAAATCTCTTTCCAATAGCAACAGGTTGACATCCCGCAGCCAAAGCACAATCCCAATCGACAGGAGCATCTCCAATAATCCAAACTTTTTGGGAAGGAGGTACCTTAAGAGATTCTAAAGCAAGCAAAACCGGATCGGCCGCAGGCTTGTCTCTCAGGGCATCCCCAGCCCCTACAACCGTGCCAAAATAATCCCCCCACCCTAAATGGGCGACTTCTTTCCTCAAAAAAGCTCCCTTTTTATTACTGATAATCCCAACAGGAATTCCTTTACCCACAAGAACCTCAAGAACCGCCTCTGCCCCTGGCATGGGATTCAGTCCTTGGAGATTGTCTTCCTCAACAAGCCTATAAAAGAAGGTTTGCGCCTCTTTGGCCTTATCTCCAAACCATTTGGGAAAAGCTTCTCGCCCAGAACGTTGAATATTGGAAAGCGCAAACTCTTCTGTCCAAGGCTCCAAACCAAATGCCAGAAGGGTGTCATTCACGGCATAAAATATCGTCTTCCACGTATCCACAAGGGTGTTATCCCAATCAAACAAAACGGCAGTGGGGGGAAGAGCAGCAGAAATAGAGGACGGGATTGACCCCACCTTATCGCTTCTTGACTTTTGATTTTTATCAAAAATTTTATCAGTCGGAATTTGAGAAAGTACCACCATAGCTGAAATCCTTATAACAATATTACAAACATAGGCAGAAATCATCCCAGAACATTACGTTTCATAGGGCATATTTAGACTTTTAATATACCCCCTTTTCTAGCTCAAAAATACCCCCTTTGTTTCTAAATCTCCTATAAATGTTTAAAAATGTTATTGACTGTTACTGAATTAAGATAGTTTCATGAGGGTGGATTATGTAAGATTAAGATGAAAGTAGGTCATTCATTACAAGACAAGGACCCCTGAAATGCCAGCTAATGCAAGCCGTCTCGCAGATCTTCGACAATTGTTGACATCTCTTGGTGGAGATGGGTTTGTTATCCCTCGAACGGATGCTTATCAGGGAGAATATGTCGCACTTTGTGATGAGCGTCTGTCCTGGTTAACGGGATTCACTGGCTCTGCTGGAATGGCGATCGTTTTGAAAGAAAAAGCTGCCCTTTTTGTAGACGGACGTTACACATTGCAAGCTCAAGCCCAAGTGGATACCAGTGCTTATGAAATTTGTTTATCAACGGATTGTCCCCCGTGCACATGGGCAAAAAAGCATCTGGAAGGGGGGCAAAAGATATTCTACGACCCCTGGCTTCACACATTAAATGACAAAACACGTGGACAAAACGTCTGTGAAGCAGTTGGAGCAACTTTCCTTCCTGCCCCTCAAAATCTTATCGATAAACTGTGGAAAGATCGCCCTTCACCGCCAAAGAGTCCGGTGCAACCTCATGACTTATCTTATGCCGGCATTTCTTCTGAAGAGAAACGGAAACTCATTGCAACATCTTTACGAGAAAAGAAAGCAGATGCTGCCCTCCTAACCGCCTCAGAATCGATTGCGTGGCTCTTAAATATTCGAGGAAATGATGTGCCGCACACTCCCGTGGCGCAAGGATTTGCTTTAATCTGGAAGGATAGAACGGTAGATTTATTTATGGATTCTTCAAAGGTTTCAACTCAGGTAAGAAACCATCTTGGCCCTGACGTTCGTTTGCAAGATCCCCTCTCCCTTGAGAGTTGGTTAAGCAATTTAAAAGAGAAAGCGATTCTCATAGATCCGGCACTCACACCTTTGGCCCTTCTTCAGCAACTCGAGAACTGCACCCTTCTTCACAGCCCTGACCCTTGCGCTCTCCCTAAAGCCATCAAAAACCCTGTGGAAGCCCAAGGGGCTGTCCTGGCCCATATTCAAGACGGCGTTGCTGTCACGCGCTTTCTGGCATGGTTATCGAAAAATGCTTTGAAAGGAGCCGTCACAGAAATCGACGCCGCTGAAAAACTCTTCGCTTTTCGTAAAGAAAATAAGCAATTGAGGGATTTGAGTTTTGAAACTATTTCCGGCGCTGGGCCCAATGGGGCGATTGTGCACTACAAGGTATCTCCTGAAACAAATCGCCCTCTAGAGCTTGGCTCCCTTTATCTGGTCGATTCGGGAGGTCAGTACCTGAATGGCACAACAGATATTACCCGCACTGTTGCTATCGGCACACCTACAGCGGAACAAAAGGATCGCTTCACACGCGTGCTGAAGGGCCATATTTCTCTCGGAAAAGCCCTCTTTCCAGTTGGGACAACAGGATCTCAACTTGACCCACTGGCCCGCTATGCTCTGTGGGAGGCGGGCCTCGATTATGATCATGGCACCGGTCACGGCGTCGGCAGTTATTTAAATGTCCATGAAGGCCCTCAACGGATCAGCAAATTCCCCTCTACGGTTGCTTTACAACCCGGCATGATTATCTCCAACGAGCCTGGCTATTATAAGACAGGCGCCTATGGCATTCGCATTGAAAGCCTTGTGATTGTTACTGAAAAAGGCATTCCTTCGGGCGGAGAGCGCCCTCTTTTGGGCTTTGAGACCCTCACGGTGGTACCAATCGATCGCACCTTGATTGAGGTAAAGATGCTAACAGAACAAGAACGTGCCTGGCTTAACGCTTATCATAAGAAAGTCCGGGAAACTTTGACACCTTTGTTAAGTGGTGATGATGTGGTCTGGTTGAAGGCAGCCACTGAGGAGGTGTGAGGGGAGAGGTAATAATACATGTGTTATAGGAAGCATCCCTCATCTTCACCCAAAAATAAAAATTCTTTCTTCATAAAGACACCAAAATCTTAACCCGCCCTTAAGAGTTATATTTATAAACTTTAAGGTATGAAGAAAGCACCCTTAAAAGCCAAAGATGCTGGCATTCCCATGTTTCCCCTTCGCGCCACGCAGGAGAAGGGTCGAAAGCATCGCTCTGTCACTTTGTTTGATTTGTCCTCCCATGCTCGGGCGAACGAAGCAATGAACTTTGGGCTCAAAATGCGCAACAAAGGGTTTCATGTTTTTGTGGTGGGCGAAGATCGAAGCGGGCGCATGACCGCAACCCTTTCTTTCCTAAAACAGTATATCCAAAAATTACCCCCTCCTGCTGATTGGGTTTACCTCAATAATTTCTCATCACCCCATCGCCCAAAACCCTTTCGCCTTCCCAACAGCAAAGGCTGTCAGTTAAAATCAGCAACCATGGATCTGATCGCCAGTTTGCATTCCCTTATGGCAAAGACCTTTTCCCATCCCCACTACACAAGTCAAATAGATGCTATGACGACGTCCCTTGAAACACAAGTTCAAGAAGAACTACAAGCCGTTCAGGATTTTGCAAAAAGCAGAGGTTTGAGCATTGAAGAGACAAGTGAAGGTTTTAGCATTCAGCTCATAGAAGATCCCCTTGCTGTAAAAAAGAACAAACACCCTTATCATCCCAAAGACATTCAAGAGATTAAGGATCGATTAAATCGCATTACAACTTCTGCCCATTTGGCAAGCCGACAACTAACTGTTCAAATTAATGAAGCAAAGAAAAATATAGCCGCTCAGGTTATTGAGCCTCTCTTCCGCCACTATCGTCAAGAATTTGACAAATACATTAAAGACTGGATTGATGAGCTCTTAGAAGACGTTCTCAATCACGTTGACGATTTCTTGAGCGAGGATCCGGAAACGCAAAGCAAATTGCCCGCTTATGTCGAGGAGCGCTATAACGTCAATCTCTTAATCAATAACCGGGGCGTAAATTTCCCTGAAGTTGTATTGGAGCCCTCCCCCACCTATGAAAATTTATTTGGATCTATTAAATATCGCGCCATCGTTGGTGGTGGAATGGAAACAAATTTCACTATGATTCGACCCGGCGCTCTTCATCGAGCTAATGGGGGAGTCCTCGTTTTACGTGCAGAAGCTCTGGCACAAGCTCCCGAAGTATGGGAAGCCTTAAAAGCCGCTTTACGTGACCAACGGATTCGCATTGAAGAACGGCACAGAGATACCTCAACACCCCTGTTGGATGCTCCAGAACCTATCTCCATTCCCTTAGATGTGCAAGTTTTTCTCATTGGAGCCCCGATGTGGTACTACTCGGTCTTTTTCCATGACACCGATTTTAAAACCTACTTTAAAATCAAAGCGGAAATAGACCCTGACTTGCCAGCAACCCCTCATAATATCAATATATATTCAAAGCTTATCCAGCAAGGCTCGATCCTCCATACAGGTCAAGAAATTGATCAAGAAGCCACTCAATATCTTATGGGATACAGTGCAAGGTGGGTAGGACATCGCAAAAAACTCAACTCAAAATTTGAACTAATTGCAGACGTCTTAAGTGAAGCCGGAACCATTGCAGCAAGTGCGCCTGCAAGAAAGTCTGACGTAATTACGCGTGAGGATATCAAAACTGTCATTCGGGAACGACGCAAACGAACGGCCCGTCTGGAAGACCGCTCCCATGAAGACATCGAATCCGGCCAGATATTAATCGACACAGTTGGCTCCGTCGTTGGACAAGTCAACGGCCTGTCCGTTCTTGCCACCGGTGATCATCAATATGGTTTGCCAAATCGCATCACCGCTCAGACCTACGCGGGTGAGCTTGGCGTCATCAACATTGAGCGCTTAACAGAAATGAGCGGCCCCATTCAACAAAAGGGGGTACTGATTCTGGATGGTTACTTGAATGGGATGTTCGCCCAAGACTATCCTTTGTCCTGCGGTTGCTCCATTACCTTTGAACAAAATTATGGCGGGGTTGAAGGGGATAGTGCATCCCTTGCGGAGTTGGTCGCCATTTTGTCTTCCCTTTCAGGGATCCCAATCCGCCAAGATATTGCCATCACCGGGTCCATCAACCAATTCGGGGATGTGCAACCGGTGGGTGGCGTCATTCATAAGCTTGAGGGATTTTACCGAACCTGTAAGCACAGAGGCCTCACAGGGACTCAAGGCGTCATTATACCAAAAACCAACATCGAGAATGTGGTCTTACGGGATGAACTTGTGGAAGCAATGGAAGTTGGAGACTTTACCATCTGGCCGGTTTCCCGCATCGAAGAAGCATTGAGTCTGTTGACGGGCCTTCCCCCGAAAACCATCTTCAAAGCGGTTAGAGAAAAGCTTGCTCTTTATCATGAAGCTCTCGAAAAGCTGAAATCTTAAAATACTATTCCACGGTCACGGACTTTGCGAGATTTCGCGGTTGGTCCACATCTGTTCCCCGCAATAATGCTGTATGATAGGCCAGAAGTTGCAAAGGAATTGTATAGACGATCGGAGCAATAAAGGCATCTGTTGGGGGAAGGGCAAAGGTTGTAATCTTCCCACTCAATGCCTGAATCTGGGCTTCTGTTGCTTCATCCGTAAAACAAATCACAGAAGCGCCACGGGCTAAAACTTCCTGCATATTGGACACTGTTTTATCAAACCACGCATCTTGCGGGGCCAAAACAATCACGGGCACATCCTCATCAATCAAGGCGATGGGACCATGCTTCATTTCTCCGGCGGGATAGCCTTCTGCGTGAATATAGGAGAGTTCCTTCAGCTTCAAAGCGCCTTCCAGCGCGATTGGGTAGCTTGTCCCCCTTCCCAAATACAAGGAGCTGTGGGCCGGACGGATGAAATGCGCTAACTCATGAATTTTATCGTCTTTTTGCAAAACTTTTACAATGTGAGATGGCACCGTCAGCAAGCTTTTAACAAGATCTCGCTCCTCATCAGCAGACAAGACTCCCCGAGCGCGCCCTGCCGCAATGGCCAAACATGCCAAAACGGCCAACTGACCAGTGAAGGCTTTCGTGGAAGCGACACCAATTTCCGGCCATGCTTGGGTGTGAATCACGTTTTGGGCTTGACGAGCCATCGAGCTTTCAGGTGCATTCACCAACGCCAGCGTATGATGCTTCAACTCTGTAGCAAGCTGCAAAGCGCACAACGTATCAATCGTCTCCCCAGATTGAGAGATAAAGATCGCCGCGCCCCCTGGCGTTAACTGCGGGTCACGATAGCGAAATTCGGAGGCAATCTCCACATCAACGGGCAGATGAGCAAATTTCTCAAACCAATATTTGGCCGTGAGACCCGCAAGAAAGGCTGTGCCACAAGCAACGAAGGTGAGGCGCGGGAGTTTTGCCCAATCGAAAGACAAAGTCGGCAACTGAATCGATTGTGTGGGATGATTGATTAAAGAATTTAACGTGTCGCTGATGGTTGTGGGCTGTTCAAAGATTTCTTTCAGCATGAAGTGGCGGTAAGAACCCTTGCCAACCGTATCTCCCGACAACAACGAAATGCGAATGGGTCGCTCGACCCGCTTGTCCGTTTGGTCATAAATTTCGGCTCCATCTTTCGTGATGAGGGCATAGTCACCCTCCTCAAGATAACAAAGCTGCTGAGTCCAAGGGGCAAGTGCCAGGGCATCAGAACCGATCGTCATCTCTTGATCCCCATACCCAATGACTAAGGGGCTTCCTCGACGTGCAACGATCATGAGATTATCATGATCGCGAAAAAGAATAGCAAAGGCAAAAGCGCCGGTGAGTTCTTTCAAGGCTCGCTGGACAGAGGCCAGGGGCGTATTGCCTTCATCAAGGTATTGGGTCAACAGATGCACGACAACTTCTGTATCCGTTTGACTTTGAAACGTGTGGCCTTTGGCGATCAGCATCGTCTTCAGCTCCACATAATTTTCGATGATGCCGTTATGAACCACGGCCACTTGATCACTCGTATGAGGATGGGCATTTTCTTCTGTGGGCGCACCATGGGTTGCCCAGCGCGTATGCCCAATGCCGAGCAGTCCAGTAATAGGGCTGTGTTCCACCAAATCTTGCAACTGTTGGAGCTTGCCTTCTGCCCGGCGGCGACTGATACCCTTATTTGTTAAGGTGGCAATACCAGCCGAGTCATACCCCCGATATTCAAGGCGTTTCAGCCCTTCCAATAACCTTGGGGCAACCGTTGTTTGGCTGATCATTCCAATAATACCGCACATAAACTATTCTCCCTTACTGATAACGCTTTCGAAATTGGGTTGCCCAGGTGAGCTTATTCTCTTGACGTTGCCGGGCAATCGCCATGGCATTGTCCGGAACGTCCTCACTCACAACGCTTCCCGCTGCCACAATTGCACCCGCGCCTACGGTCAACGGCGCTACAAGACAACTGTCAGACCCAATGTAGGCATCATCGCCGATGGTTGTTGGAGATTTCACAAACCCATTGTGATTGCAGGTAATCGTCCCTGCCCCAATGTTCACATTTTCCCCAATGGTTGCATTGCCCAAATATGACAAGTGCTTTGCCTTGGTCCTGGCCCCCATGGTTGTGCTTTTAATTTCAACAAAGTTTCCGATGGTCACCCCATCCCCGAGGATGGTTCCCTCTCGTAAGTGAGCGAACGGCCCGACCGTTACGCCCTGACCAAGAGTGGCTTTCTCAATATGACATCCAGGCAAAATACGCACCCGATCGCCAACAACCACCCCTTCCCCAAAGGTAACGTTCGGACTGATGGTTACATCACGCCCAATTATTGTATCATGACTGAAGAAGACACTGGCAGGATCCGTCAAGGTCACACCATTTTCCATAAATTGACGACGCAAACGCGCCTGGAAAGCAGCTTCAGCTGCCGCCAAGTCAATGCGCGTGTTAATGCCACGCAAAAACTCATAAGGAACTTCAACAACCCAAGAGAGGATATTCTCTTGGCGCGCATGAGCCACAATATCCGTCAAGTAATACTCACCCGCTGCGTTCTGTGGCGTTAGGTTGGCAACAAGGCGCTTCAACAAAGCACCCTCCACAACCATCACGCCTGAATTGCATAAGGGTATGGCACGCTCAAGCTCAGAAGTATCTCGATACTCAACGATACGGTCCAATTTTCCTGATTCATCCACCACAAGGCGGCCATAAGCACCGGTATTTTCCGGGCGCATCCCAACGACGGTAATACAAGGGGAAGGGCGCGCTTCATGTTGAGCCACGACGGCAGATAAGGTATCCGCTTCAAGAAGAGGGGTATCCCCACAAAGAATGAGGACGGTCTTAGGTGTCTGTGAAAAGGCCTCAAGGCCTCTTTTGACCGCATCTCCGGATCCGATCGGCTTCGGCTGAACAGCGGTTAGAGCCGCACGACCGCCAACAACCGCTTTCGCATCCAGCGTTGGCGAAATCACCACAACGGTTTGAGGAGTGCTGTTCGCAGCCTCGATTCCGAGTGCCGCATCAATCACATAATGAATCATGGGCTTGCCCCCAACGGGGTGCAAAATCTTTGGCAAATCAGATACCATCCGCGTGCCTTGACCTGCTGCTAAAATAAGCGTTGCAACCATTATTTATTCCCTAGCGTTAAATACCCTTAAGATTAGTTCTATCATACATAAAGTCCCATAAAGCACCTAAAAATGTGACAAAAGATTTCAGAAGAACGAGATGATGAGAATTCTGCCAATATTAGGGAGGTAAGACAGCTCAAGCGCTCACTTCATTACAGAATTGGTTGTCTTCCTTCACACACCCTTAACCATTATTTCGGTACTATATTACAGTATATCTGATTAATTCAGATTTACGAACAACGTCTCTTAAATATTTTACTATAAGGAGGCTACAAATACATGACAAACACCCCCATTCGATTGATAAACATCTCAAGAATTTTTATTTTCTTAACTTTATTTCTAAGCCTACCCCCGACCTCAATACATACAAAGGAACCCTCAGATCCCGAAAAATCTACTCAACTCGCCCGTGGTTTAACCGTCACCGTTACAAATGATGATGACGATTTAGACGAGGCTTTTCGACACATTCATTGGCATGAATCAGACAAACTCCCTCCAAGCTCCCTATGGGAATACACAAGCTCCATCGCTACGAGTATTTACAACTTTCTGCCAAGCTTACCGCGCCCTTGGTCTGGAGGTCAGAAATAAGCGCTGACACCGCTTTAGGGTTTATTTAACCCTTTTTTGTCAGAATAATAGAATCAATCATACGAGGCATTTTTGATGCTCCTGCCTATCAACTGGAGGAAATACCATGATCCAGAACCATTCTCTTAAACTTCTTGCTTTTATCCTGACCACAACCTCCTTCAGCTCCATCGAAGCTATGGAAATGTCAGCAGGCAAAGAAGACAAGCATCATGACCTTGTATTTTCAAGAATGCTGAAAGACCACAATCTCCCTCCACATGACCTGAGAGAAGTCAAAATTTTTGACATTAATGAGGCTCATGCTGCTCGGTCGGAAGAAATTCACCAAGCCTCTTTAAAGAGAGCTCGCGGTCCTCAAGCATCCTCATCTTGGTTATATTCTGGGATCACGTATCCCTTTCGTCTCATTGGGGGACTCGTACAATATGTACCAGGGTTTCGAAGCTCTCCTGTTGCACCTCAACCAACCCATCTCACCAACGTAGACAAACATGAGTTTGTTTTAGTAGAGAATCCCACAAAACCAAAGAATATCCCTTCTGATGAATCTAATGGGGATTCATGCCCTTCTAAAATGCCAAAATATCTTGTCTTGTCCATGAATGGGGGTGGCCTTCGGGGCCGATTGGGGGCCTATTGGCTAGATCGATTGAATCAATTCACCAAACAACCAACTTGGAAAGTTTTTGACCAGATCGGCGGGACCTCTACCGGTGGACTCAAAGCGTTAAGTGTATCGATGAGTTTGGATGGCATAAACCCCGTCAAAAGTGAGGCTGAATTATTAGAGATGATGCGCCATGAAGGACCTACCATCTTTCCCGAAAAAGCCTGGTGGAATATCCCCTCAAAACTTTCGTCCTACTATTACAACGAATATGACCCGGGTCCCTATGAAAAATTTCTCCAGCGTGATCTGGGCGATACCCTCTACGGGTCTGCTTTAACACCCACAATCGTCACCACCGTTAAACCCATCGACAATACAATTTTTATCCTCAATAGCCAAAAACATCCCCTATGCAAAGCGTGGCAAGTGGGTCGATCCACATCTGCTGCACCTACCTACTTCCCTGCATTTACCTTGAAGGATGGGCTATTAGCCCCGGTTGAAGTTGTCGATGGTGGTGTCGGCGTCAACGACCCTGCTCTTGAAACCTTATTAGCGTTGAAAGAAAGAGTTGAGCCGCTGCAATCCATGCCTTTTCACTTTGATCAGGTTACCTTGTTCTCTTTTGGAACAGGTAAGATGCCTGTTGCAAGCCTTCTCCCGGGAAATGCCGGTGCGCTTCGAGCCGCTGCTCCCGTTGTTGAAATGGCTATGAGCACCCAAGTCTCAGGCATGCATGACACAATGACTGATATCCTAACAAAAGGTAACTATTTTTACTTGAATCCAGAACTGAAAACCCCAATCCCTATGGACAGACTCACCAACGAACAGGCCCGAGAATTAGACGATGCCGCTGACGCAGAATGGGGCAAGAATCAAGAGAGCATTGAAACAAATGAAGTCCTTCGTCGTCGGTTAGAAAGTTTACAAAAATAGAAGCAGGATAAATCTTATTGTTGATATATTTAATTTTAAATTTATACCAACAATAAACTCAAAATATAATCATTAATTACAGATAAAACACAAATTAATAGATTTTTTTGATTATCTATTGACAAGAATCAACTTAGAAACTATATAATCTATAGAAAAAAATTGTTTTTATTATTAAACTCACAAAGTGAAAGGCTTATTTATGTTAAAGAAATTATTTATGACCGTAGCAACAACAACCTTCTTTTTGTCCTCTACTTTTACAATGGATGCAGTTGTAGATAACCATGGAAGGCTTGATTTGCAAAATCGCAACCTCACGACTGCTGATCTCAGCGAACTTCTGCCACGAATTTCGAGTACAGATAAGCTTAAAATTAAAACCCTAGTTTTAAGTCACAACCAGCTAACAACTTTGCCGTTTAAAATCAGTGAACTCAAAAATCTCGAAGTATTAAACTTATCAAACAACAAATTCACACAAATACCTGATGTGTGTACTGCGAACATTGTCGTACCTGAAGGCGTGATTAAACTTCTTAAATTAAAAGAATTAGTTTTGGAAGGCAATCCTCTTGTATTGGATCTACAAGACCAAGCTCTCTTCGAATTGGGATATAACCCAATGCATTAGAGAATACAAACAACCCATAATATTTATTATTGTGTATAATGGGGATCTATAAGGTCCCCATTATTTTTCAAGTAGCATAATTCAGCTCGAAACAATACCTCAAGAACACCCCTCAGGCGTGTGATTGCTATTTTAATTTTCACTTTTTAAATTTTTCCTTACATCCTATAGGTGTAATTTCTCTTGCCCAAATGACGGCGACACGTTAATCTCTCACTTAATAATAAAAAGGGAGAAAATCCATGGTGGGTCGGGTCTACTCTGTGGCCTTTCAAGGGGTCGAAGTTCTTGAAATTGATGTCCAAGTCCAAACGTCCGCAGGGGTTCCCCAGTTCCATATTGTGGGTTTAGGAGATAAAGCCGTCACCGAATCCCGGGAACGCATTCGGGCCAGTTTTCACACACTTGGCCTTGCCCTGCCCTCCCGACATATTACCGTTAACTTAGCGCCAGCAGACGTTCAAAAAGAAGGGTCGCACTATGATCTCCCCGTGGCTCTCGGGCTTATGGTGATTATGGGGATCTTAAGCCCCGAAGACATTGCTGACTATACTGCCTTGGGAGAACTTGGGTTAGATGGCTCACTAGCCCCTGTCTCTGGAATTCTCCCCGCCGCCATCGACACGGCAGCATCAGGCCGTGGGCTCATTTGCCCTGCTGCCTGTGGGAGCGAAGCCGCCTGGGCCGGCGACTTGCTGATTCTGGCTGCCCCCAATCTGCTCAGCCTCGTCAATCACTTTAAGGGCACGCAAGTCCTCTCTCCTCCTCAAGCTCGAATTCCTGAATTATCTACAAAATCCGCCCTCGATCTCTATGATATTAAAGGGCAAGAGATGGCCAAACGCGCCCTGGAAGTCACCGCTGCGGGCGGACATAATTTACTAATGCTGGGTCCCCCTGGTGCTGGAAAATCCATGCTGGCGGCACGCCTGCCAGGCATTCTCCCCCCTCTTGATCCTGCAGAAGCCTTGGAAGTCACGATGATCCATAGCTTGAGCGGCACACTTCCGGAAGAAGGGCTCATTCGCCAGCGCCCCTTTCGGGATCCCCATCATTCTGCGTCCCTTCCCGCCATGGTCGGCGGCGGAATTCGATGCAAGCCCGGAGAGATTTCGCTGGCTCATTTAGGGGTGTTGTTTTTGGATGAGTTGCCCGAATTTAATCGCCCTACGCTTGAAGCCTTGCGCCAACCGTTGGAAACAGGTCGTGCGGTCGTTGCCCGTGCCAATGCCCATATCACCTACCCTGCCCGCGTGCAATTGATCGCCGCCATGAATCCATGTCGATGCGGCTATTTTGGAGATACGCCCCGGGAATGTGCGCGTGTGCCCCGATGTGCGCAAGAGTATCAAAACAAAATCTCAGGGCCGCTTTTGGATCGCTTTGACATCACCATTGATGTCCCAGAAGTACCTGCAACAGACTTGGTGGGGAATTCTCCCCGTGAAAGGAGCATCGATGTCGCTACGCGTGTGGCCTTCGCCCGTAATATTCAAAGAGAGAGGTATAAAAATATGACCCCAAAAATGAGCCTTTTGACAAATGCCGTCGTTGATGGTGACACCCTTCACACAATCGCAACCCCAGATGAAGCAGGTCAAACCCTCTTAACCCAAGCCATGGAAAAGATGAAGCTTTCCGCCCGCGGCTACCACCGCGTCCTTCGCGTAGCCCGCACGTTGGCGGACCTCGATGGCTCAGATAGTGTCAAACGCCGCCACATTGCGGAAGCGTTAGGTTACCGGCGCATGCCCATGGTGAAGAGTTGAGATTAGAATTTTAGGCTCGAGCCATAAAAACCATTGTGTCTCTTACAGTCAGTTCCCTAAAATCATTTATAAATTTTGATTTCTTTATTGCATGAAATTGTTTTTTTTGCTCTAAGTGATGTGAAGTCGTCAAGATCGTTAAGAGGTGAGCGCAAAGCAATGGGGTCTGTAAATTTAGCCAGAGACTCAACAAACCAACAGACAGACGAAAAAATTACGTCGGTTTTTCGAGATGTTGGCCAAGTTCTTGCAGAAGCACGGATAGAACAGAACCTCACCATTGAAGATGTTGCTTCCAAAATACACATTCGACAACAGTATTTGAGTGATTTGGAAGAAGGAGATCTTGCAGGACTCCCAGGGCGTGTTTACATTCTTGGGTTTATTCGAACCTATGCGCGCCTTCTGAATTTAGACGGCGAAGAATTGGTTCGCAGAGTTAACACACTGCCAAATCTACCGGACTATGAACGCAGTCAAGTCCCTTTCACCTCACCATCTGAAGAAGAACCCAATTCTCTTTTCCTCATCATATCTGGTGTCCTCATTCTCTTGATTGCCATCGGCGGCTATCTCTTTTTAAGGCCATCCTCAAAAGCCCCTCCTGCATTAGAAACTGCCCTGATTGACTCTGTAGGACAACCTGAAGAAAAGGACACACTGACTGTTCCTCTTTTGGAAGAAGAGGTTGAGCCTGCCCAAGTACTGCCCTTACCCAAACCAACTTCCCCTATTGAATTACCAGAAGTTGGGAGTGCCCACCCCCCCCTTCCAGTTCCTTCCCTATCCGTTAATAAACTCCCCTCCTCAACCTTGAAGAAAATAACGTTGAAGGCAAGGGAACCTTCCTGGGTTGAAATCCGCGATGAAGCCGGGCGTATCTATTTTATGAAGGTCCTGAAAAAGGGGGAAGAATATGTGTTGCCAGAAAAACCGGGGTCGATCATCAATACGGGCAACGCCGGCGGCATCGATATTTTTGTAGGCGACCAAAAGCTCCCGCCCCTAGGTGCCCGGGGTGACGTCAAACGAGGCATTCGCCTGGAAACCCTTCAGTAGACAACCATACGAATAAAGAACGTATCCCAATAAACTTCTTCTTATTAAAATTTTAACGAATATGTGGTGTGATTTAAGGCAGGATCACTACAAAGGACACCACACGTGAAAGAAAAAGCCTCTAGGTTGGAAGCGGATTGGATGGCTTTGGCGCAAGCTGAGCGTAAAAGGAATGGCGCAGCGCCAGAGGTTTGGGCAACACCTGAAGGCATTGACGTGAAGCCTCTTTATACAGAAACGGATTTAGAAGACTTATCTAACCTCCACACATTACCAGGATTTCCACCGTTTACACGAGGCATCCGGGCAACCATGTATACGGAGCGCCCCTGGACCCTTCGACAATATGCCGGATTCTCAACTGCCAAAGACACTAATGCTTTTTTCCGTGAATGCCTTGCAGGCGGTCAACGGGGTCTTTCCGTTGCCTTTGATTTGCCAACCCATCGGGGGTACGACTCAGACCATCCCCGTGTGGTAGGAGATGTTGGAAAAGCAGGGGTTGCCATCAATTCAGTTGAGGATATGAAGCGCCTCTTTGACGGCATTCCTTTGGATAAAATGAGTGTCTCCATGACCATGAATGGGGCCGTCTTACCAATTCTCGCCTTTTATATCATTGCTGCTGAAGAGCAAGGAGTGTCGCCAGATCAACTGTCGGGAACCATTCAAAATGACATATTAAAGGAATTCCTGGTTCGCAATACCTATATCTATCCGCCTACGCAAAGCATGCGCATCGTAGGGGATATTATTGCATATTGCGCAACTCATATGCCCAAATACAATCCCATTTCCATTTCCGGCTACCATATGCATGAAGCCGGCGCCACAGCTGTTCAAGAGCTTGCTTACACGCTCGCGGATGGCCTGGAATATGTGCGCACCGCCCTTTCCAAGGGGTTGAAAATAGATGATTTTGCGCCCCGTTTGTCGTTTTTCTTTGGTATTGGGATGAATTTCTTTATGGAAATAGCAAAACTGCGCGCGGCACGTCTCCTATGGGCAGAACTCATGGCGGATTTTAATCCCCAAAATTCTCAAAGCTTGATGTTACGCACCCATTGCCAAACGTCGGGGGTGAGCTTAGCAGCCCAAGATCCCGACAATAACGTTGTTCGCACGACGTTGGAAGCATTGGCTGCCGTTTTGGGGGGCACACAATCTTTACATACAAATGCGCTGGATGAAGCTTTGGGTCTGCCCACAACACGTACTGCACGCATCGCTCGTAATACGCAATTGATTCTGGCAGAAGAAACTGGCCTTACGAAAGTTGTTGATCCATTGGGCGGCAGTTATTATGTGGAAAGCCTCACCCATAGCCTGGCGGATGCCGCCCGGACATTGATTTCGGAAGTTGAAGAGCTGGGCGGAATGACGAAAGCGGTTGAGTCAGGTTTACCAAAATTGCGCATCGAAGAAGCTGCTTTGCGTCGACAAATTCAACTTGATGAAGGGGACAACCCCGTTGTGGGGGTGAATAAATATAAGCTGAATGAGGAAGAAATTCCCGCCCTTTTAGATATCGATACGCAAACTGTACAACGCGAACAGTTAGCTCATCTTAAGCATCTGAAAATCCATCGAGATCAAGAAGCATGCGCAACGGCTTTGAATGAACTCAAAGAATTAGCGAAATCAGAGAACGGTAACCTCTTGGAGGCAACCATTCATGCCGCACGTGTACGCGCGACTCTTGGCGAAATTTCGTCAGCTCTTGAAAGCGTCTTTGGCCGCTATGAAGCACATTCTCAAACCTTAAGTGGCGTGTATGCCTCGAGTATGCATGAAGAAAAAGACTTAAAAGAAGTCCGAGCCGCCGTTGAGAGGTTTGCAACAAGTCACGGGCGACCCCCGCGATTGTTTTTGGTCAAATTGGGTCAAGATGGGCATGATCGGGGTTTAAAAATAATTGCAACAGCCTTTGCAGACTGTGGTTTTGAGGTAGAAATTGGCCCCCTATTCTCAACCCCAGAAGAGGCTGCATCCCAAGCAGTGGCAAAGGATGTCCACATCATTGGGGCCTCTTCCATGACGGCAGGTCATAAGACCTTGATCCCCGCACTCCTCAAAAATTTGAAAGATTTAAATGCAGATCATATTCAAGTGGTGTGTGGCGGAATTTTACCCACTAAAGATCATAAATACTTGATTCAAAAGGGTGTAAGTGCCATTTTTACCCCGGGCACACCTGTATTAGGCATCATTAGAGAAGTCCTTGAAAAACTTCGGTAAAGTAAGGACTTCTCTCTCAACATCTTTAAAATTTACCCTTCAAAAACGATACGCGAATCTAACCAATGCTGAATAGATGATGGGTCGAAACGACATACTTAAAGAACCCACATTTGGGGGAATTATGACGTCATCAGAGGGATTTTGTCGTTTATATTGTATGTTTCTAAGCTCAGCCCCAACAACAAAATGCCCAATGTGCTTTTCAAACCCAAATCCAAACAAAAACCCATTGTAACCTCTGGTCCTGTTTATTATGTTTGATAAGGTGGGAGCTGGCTGGTTAGTTAAGACCCTCTTTGTTGTAAATTGGCTGCGGTCTAACCCCAAAGAAACATAAAGAAAATTATCCTGACAGAATAGATATCCAATTCTGACAAGTCCCCCATAAAAGACCTTACGCAAAATATCCGTCGAATAATATCTGTTGTTCACTCCCCCCAAGTCGGCCCGAATATCTATGACACTCGAAAGAGAGTTGCCTCTGCCAATGTATCCTTCAATTCCCATCAATACGGGAAGAGGAGGGAATTTCCAAAGAAATCCACCAATGGCGGATACCACGCCGTTATTTTCTAGTATCCCTTTACCGGTTGTATACCCTGTTCTGACGGCTCCTTCAGACAATACTTCTGTTCGCCTCCCCATCAAACGCTCGACGCCCCCTGACATGCCAACATAAAAGAAGATGGGTTTAGAACAATAGGTATTGTCTTGCCATGAATTCGCAGAAGCATTTCCTATGAGTCCTAGGGATGCGATCATCATCAAGAGAAAAAATATTTTACGATTCATGGAACCCCCAACATTAATTTAAAAATATACTAAAACTTTATCTTATTAGTTTATTAACGAACAACCAGTCTGTAAAGGGGGAAGGTCTTACAATCTTCTAATTTCATAAAAATCTATCAATCATTAACGCTTTTTTTACATACCATAGCCTACGCTTAAAGAAAGCAGTAAGTAACGCTACGCGCATGGTCTAATTAAAAAACGAGATGGATTCTTAATCATGGACTCACAAAGACTTTCAAATGCAATCATCATTGCCTCTGGTAAGGGAGGTGTTGGCAAAACCTGGCTTTCTATAAATCTGGCTCAGGCTTTGAGCCATCAAAGCAAACGAGTCCTGCTATTTGATGGAGACCTTGGTTTAGCCAACGTCGATATCCAGCTCGGTTTAAACCCAAAACGAGATATAACGAGCGTCCTTAAAAGAAAATGCACATTTGAAGAAGCCATTTTGAACTATAAACCTGATAAGAATCATCAATCGTCTATCGACATTATTACAGGCCGTACGATTGATGGTGTTTTTACAAACGTTTCTAAGAATGGTATTTTGACTTTGAGGGATTCATTGACCACCGTTTCCCCAAATTATGATCATATGATTCTCGACTTAAGTGCGGGGCTAGATCAAATTATTCAGGAGTTTTCTCTTTTTGCCAAACAATGCTTGGTGGTCGTCACGGATGAACCAACATCTCTTACAGATGCTTATGCGTTTATTAATGTAACAAGCCATCGCAATCCCGATCTGCCACTTCATATTGTGGTGAACATGGCAGAGTCAGAGACTCATGGTCAGCAGATTTATGGAGAACTGATGGACTCCTGTCACCATTTCCTCAAAAAGACACCGCCTTTAGTCGGCATCATCCATCGAGACCATTGTGTGCCAGAGAGTATTTTAAAACAAAAGCCAACTTTGACGCGTCACCCTACCAGCCAAGTCGCGCAAGACATTGAACGCCTTGCTGAGAAACTGATAAAATTAAAAGAGTAGCTTCAAAATCACTTGAAGCTACTCCTTCGTCATATTTTAAGAGTTATCAGCAATAACTCGACCTTGGCCACGCCCATGGAGTTGCGAACCAACATCAATTACCATAACTCTTTGGCCTACGCAGAACATTGGATCCGCTCCTTGACGCATGGTCACTATGTCACCACGCTGCAATTTAATTTGGTATTCCATGCCTTCTTGGTCAGTCAATTTTTGACCCAACAAATGACCACCAACACCTCCAGCAACAGCACCAGCGAGTCCCGCAACAATGCTGCCTCTACCTCCACCGACTTGAGAACCTAACAGACCACCGCCAAGTGCACCGAGGGCTGCGCCTGCGCCGGGTTGATTATCCATTTCTTGGCTACCCGATGAGATCGTGATCGGACGCGCTGCAATAATAACACCTCGAAGTGTCTGGCTCATTTGCCCAACGCCATGGATAGAAACGTTATTTGCACCAATGCGCGGCGCACAACCTGTGCCGAGCAAAACTAAACTTAAGGACGCAGATATGACCATTGAATTCAAAAGTATTTTTTTCATAATATTTCCTAATTTATGTAAGTAGAATTTTCATTATCGTTATTGTGGGGTTTTCCCTCTTCGCCTCTTTATATAGCAAAAAAGAAGCTAAAAAACAATTTCTTTCTATGGGGCTACACTTACTAGAACTTTACGCAACTTGCGCACTGCTAGTATCTGTGTCCTTCGCAACAAAGATTTGATCAACTTTCAAGAGTTTGTAGCCAACCCATAGGCTCGAGACCATAAACAACCCCATAATCACAGCCAAGGATCGCAACGTTCCATCGTAGAAATAGCTTGCAAGCTGGAGACTCAATGCCGTGACAATTAATCGCCCAGCCACAACCACAGCCGCTAAGCGCCCTTTAGCCCCGGGAATGCTTTCCAGCATAAGAGGCCACAAGATATTGATTGGTAGTATAATGCCGATCGATTGAAACAACATGACCCCAGTAATGATCAAGGGATCTTTGACATTAAACAGAATAAGTACCGGCATCAACACCATGAACACCACCATCATGGACACACCAAAGAAAAAACATTTTTTCTGACCATATTTTCTCAAGAAGAATCCAGAACTAAAACTCCCAACAGAAAAAACAGCCGCAAGGGCCCCTTGATAGAAGCCAAATTCTTTTAAACTGACCCCCAGATCTTCCATATACAAAATAGGCGACATCCCAATAAAGATCCAGTAAACCTGAAGAGAAAGAACGATGGAAGCAATGTAGTAAAAAGCTTTTTTGGAGCGCAACACGGGCACATACTCTTTTAAGGAGAAAGTCACTTCCGAATTCTTGACACCCTTTGGCAAATAGACAATTCCAAGCCCCAAACATAGAAGTGAAAGAAGAAGGAGAACCACAAAGTTGCCTTGCCAACTATAGTACATATTAACGAAGCTACCCACGACAGGCGCAAACGCCATTGCCAAAGTCAATGCCCCATTCAACGTGCCCATCAATTGTTGTTGGCGTTGTGCAGAATACATATCTGCAATGACCAAATAGGACAAAACGGCAGCGCCCGATATCCCAGCCCCTTGCCATAACCGCCCAAACAAAAGATGCCAGTAAGCTGTTGAAAAAATACAAAATATACTGCCAATCGTAAAGATCAACAACCCAAGCAAAATAATGGGACGACGGCCATAACGATCCCCTAGATTCCCAACAATCAGAGACGTTAAGCAGTGAGCCGTCAAATTCACAGCCAGCGTCAGCTCCACCATGAAAGGGGATAGATGAAAGGCATGTTGCAAATCTGGAAAGCTGGGGACAAAAATGTCAATCTCAGCTCCGCATAGGATTTGCATAAGGACAATCGTCATCAACAGAGGCATTTAATGGACTCGAGGTTTTTGATTAAAAGTAATGTTTACTTTAAAACATATAATTACTTAATTTGGAAAATACAATCGGAAACAAAATTATTAAGCACCGCATTCAAGGGCGAAGTGCAACACAGCGTACGGTGTTACCATCTTTTTAGAACCGTCCCGCATCGCCCTCAAGTTTTTTTTCCTCGTTCAATTTATATTCTCTTTCAATTTCCTCTAGCATTACTTCTATATTGGCGTAAGGAATTTCCACGTTAAACCTAAAATCTTCTTGGTTTGGGTGCATATCATAGACATCTGCATTGCTAAAGTGAAATTTAAAGGCGTTTAAGGATTCTGGATCCCCGCCAGGAAAAATATTTTCGTATGAAACCTTTATATAGGTATTCGGTAATACCCCCTCAAGCTTATCAATGCCGAAGGCAGCGACTAACGTTGGATTCATGGTTAGCTCTGGATTTATAGTGTCATACCCTTCATGTCGATGGTCGCCCAAACTGCTTCCTGAGCATTCGAAGTATTCACACAAAACAAACAAGGCTGCTCTTGGGATCGGCTTCGATTTATCTAACTCATAATCATCCAATGGTATGTAAGGTTTCTCAATAGGATTGTTTCCGCAGCCTATAAGAGCCATTATACCATTGAATGGACGAAGCTGCAGAACACCGTAAGTCTCAAAAACTCTTCTCATCTCTTCAAGAGGAAGAGTAATTGTTAAACTTTTAACCAAGGTAAGGGGATCTTCAAAAGAGCATTGTTGTTGCTCGTTCAACGTATTGGCACCAACTTTCAGACGGCCAAATCTATCTCTTTCCGTTTGGTACCTTTCTTGCATCTGAACATACATAGAGAAAACCTCTAAGTATTCCTTGTCCGTAAGCGCTGCTTGAACAGCTGGCTTGATGTCGCTAGCTTGATCTACCAGACTTTCTTTTTTGGCTAATACTGTTGTAAAATGATGATTTTGATCTTTAGGATTATTGTCGTTTGCTTCAGCGCCATAGGTAGCACCATGACCGTAAACAACTACAAGTAAGTAGGTGGCAGCAAAAGATAATATGCGCTTATTCATAACAAATGGTCCTATTCATAAATTTTTAAAAGGATATAGGCCGCTTATAACGGACTTTAAGTACTTATATAGTGCTAAACAATATCTATATCAACCATTTATTTCTACTTTAAGTGACTTCCAAGTAATTTGATGAAAGGGCTTCAAGTAATGGGTTTAATGCAAATAAAAGATACAACTCAACTTCTTGATTCTTTTGATATATACCCCTCACCCGCTCATTTCGCTCACGCTCAAGAGCGACCTCTCCCACAACGGGAGAGGTGAAAATGCACGAATTATGAACATAAGATTTCGGAAGGTTGCAAAAGAAGACTGTTCTTTACCTCTTCCATTGCTCAGTTATGCTGTAGCGAGTGGGGGCATAAGAGATTAGGATAAGGAACCAAATAAATAGCAGAAACCCCAAACCTCACCCATTAATAATAGTTTTACCCAGTACCTCTCAATCACTAATCCTTTGCCTTGAGCTCTTGGGAGTTGGCTTTCCCGTCATCTGCAGATACCTCCTCCCCTTTCCCTTTATCAGCTGCCAGCGTGGTCTCCACGACCTCAGGTCGGTTTTGCGGTTGTTTTTGGTTTTTTGCTTTAAGCTTTTCTTCAAGCAACTTCATTTGTAATTCTACCAAGTATTGTTCTTGCTCAAAAACTCTTTTCCTCTCAGCCCTCTCAGCCTTTCTCTTTTCGTCTTGCTCTCGTTTCTCTTTCAGCTTTAGCCTCTCTTGCTTAGATTTGAGTGTTTGTTCCTTAACGGATTGCAATTCTTGTTCTTTTTTTGAAAGAATGCTCTCAGTAGTAAATTTCAGTGTTCTTTCCTCTTTTAATTTCTGTTCAAATTGTTCTCGAAGTGTAGATAGTTCTTGAGCTTTATTCGAACATTCAAGCTTAAGCGCTTCCGCTTCTTCACGTAATTCAAGAGTGCTTTTAAGCTCAGGTTTAAGAGGGCTTTCGAATTTCTCCTTCACAATCATATCTATTAAGTCAGAGCGTCTGCTCTCTGCAAGATCTCTTAAGCACTCTTCCAAGCTTTTGATATCATGAAAACGTCGAGCCGTCTGATCTATATTGAGACTAAGTTGCTCACATGCTTTCAAAATCAAATATCGGTCAACAAGATCTAAGGAATCAATCCCTTCCATTAAAGTGTTTTGAAGCAAGATATGGGCATCATCCATTCTTTGACCTTCCGTCAACACGGTTAGTGGACTGGCTGATTCGCGCTTTTGTGCCTTCTCAGCTCCCCATGTGATGGTGGTATTGATGAACCCTAGAAATAGAACGAAGGCCAAATTTTTGTAATGCATGTATATCTCCAAACTTATTAAAATAACTCAATCAAACTGGGATGCCTCAAAGAGCTTAAAGCCTTTTTAATGCTATGGACCTGCTCTCCTCGGCTTTATCTAAAAGTGTGCTCATTCTAATTATTCGTATGAACACTGCTTTCTAGTGTCTGTGAAGGTACTTGATACCTCCTTAATTCCTCTTCCACTTCAAGAGTTTTACGAATCCGATCAGCTTCATCCTGTTCGGCTTTAAGGCGTAATTTCTCGCCCGCTTCTCTTGCTCTGTTTTCAAGTTTTTCCTTCTTTTTGTGTGCTTTCACTTGCACGATGGCTTGTTCGGCCCTCAATAAATCCTGTTCATGTGCTAACTCCGCTTTTGCTTTGGTTAACGCCTCATCAACGCCCTTGGTTCTTTCTTCAACAGTCCCTCTTGCCGCAACAACACTGCTTATTTTTCCTTGTTCTTTCTCCTTAAGAGATCTTATCTCCTCAATCGTAGCCTTCAGCGATTTTTGACTTCTATCGATTGTAAACTTATCATTTAAAGAACTTGGCCAATAACACGAAGGCTTCATATTTAATTCACGATAATCCTTTGTTTTTTTTATTATTTTTGTGAGCCAATCATCCTTCTTGCTGACCAAAGGAAGACGATAAGTTGGAAGATAAGGGAGAGCCTCTTCCTTTTGTAAAGTTTGAGTTTTCCACTTTTGTGCAAAAGTTTGTAACTCTCTTGCCAAATATTGGCGTGCCACTTCCAACTCAAGCGGCGGAAGCCCTCTGTGTTCAAGATACATCAAGAGTATTAGAAACTCATTAAACGCATATTCTTCTTTAAGAGAAGCGCGATCCATAACAGTTAAGGGAGCTTCTCGCCTTTGCAGATCTACCGAAGGGGTCAGTCTGGAAGTTTCTATGGGGGTCTCCGGTAACCTTGGCATAACTTCAACCTGATCAGGCTCGGATTGTTCCGCTTCCTTATTCATAATCTCCACAGATGGTGGCAGCAATTCCTGATGAAGCTGCTCAGATGGAGGTAGAGTGACTTCTTTTGCAACCGGTGTTATCTGTTTCTCGATGACCTCTAAAGGCTTATTAAGATTTGCGAGGAGCTGTTGACGCGTCCTCTCTTGCGCTTCCATGAGAGCATGACGGGTTCTCTCTTGCTCTTCCATAAGCGCTTCACGCGCCTGCTTCTGGGAGATTTTTTGCTTCAATTTCTTATTTCTTTTCTGCGCGGCTTGCACTTGCTCTTGAAGAAGACGCAAACGCTTCTCTCCTTCTCGTTGTTTTTCTTTATTACTGTTCTCCTGAGCCTCTCGCAGTTCTCTATCGATTCTATCATCAATGGCATCCATTCTCTTCTGAGTGGAGAGAGTTTCATCCAAAACATCCCCCAATCTTCTCCTTGTCTGGGCGAGTGTTCTTTGCGCAGCTTCTTCCTTTTTCTTAATTTGATCCGTTTCTGATTTCCATTTTTTGCGCACATCCTTAGAATTTTGTTTCGTCTTTTGCACGTTACATTGCGTTTCTTTTAATTTTGCTGTTTCCTTTTCCAGTCTTTGTTTTTCAGCACCTTTTAACGCTTCCGCTTCTCGGACCCTTTTATTTATAGAGAGTAATTCTTCGAAGCGCTGTCTTCTCTCACAAGTCAAATTTTCCAAAATAGCATGTAATTTGGCATTTTCAGGGTAACGTTTACATAGTCTTTCGAGTTCAATTCTAAAAACCACAAACCTCCACAAGAGAGCGTCAGATTGATAACCTGGGCGCTTTTCTAATTCCAAAAAGGAATTTGGGTATATTTTATAAAGAATTACAGAAACACCATTATGATAACGCATACCCCCTTTTTTTTCAGGCCAACCTTCTCTTAAAGCTTTTGTTTCCTGGTCTATATAAATTCCGACTATATTTGAAAGGGAAAGAGAATACTCTTGAGTATAAGTTTGAGAAGCCTCTCTATTGCGTCTTTTAAGCTCTAAGTAACGTTCTCTTAACGGTTCCAAGGGCACCTGCAAATCAGCAATTCTAGGTGTCCTTTTTGGGGCACTCATTGGAACCACGGTGGCCGTTTCAATAGGTCTTCCAAGCTCATCTCCTTCGACCATATCCGGTCCTTGGGCTCCTAAGGTAAAGGATGCACTTAAGAGTCCCAACAAAAGACTAAAAGCTAAATTCTTGAACTTCATGAAATATCTCCTAATAAACAACGAATAAATCCAATATTGATGAAGGGCACCAATCCTTGAGCCTCATCTACTTTATTTCAGCGAGAGTGATTAGCATCTCCTCATTTTCTCTGATAAGCTTTTCCAACATTCTTTGAGCCTCAAATAACTGCTTCTCCAGCTCACTCGACACCCCTGTTTCCGTTTTATGGAATCGCTCCATGCCTGCCTCGCGTATGCGGCGTCTTTTTTCTTCGTATTCTCGTTGTTCATGTTCCTTCAAATCTAGCTTTAATTGACCCAATTTCATTTCTGCAATCGCAATTGCTTCTTCAGTAGCCCATGTTTCACTTTTTGCGGCCCTCTTGGCGTCTTTCATTTTTTGGCGCATCTCCTCCTCACGTCTTTCTTTTACCTTGAGTTTTTCAGTAATAGAGGTTAGGCGATCCGCAGCCTCTTGAGTGGAGGCTAGAGCCTGCTCCGTTTGTTGCTGATACATTGGAACTTCTGACTGATAAGCACTCAACTGACTCTCACGCGCCTGAATGGTGGTTGATAAAGCATCGAATCCACACTTTTTGAGGATATTTGGCTGGCATATTTTGAAAGCCTCCCAAGCCGAATCGACGGGTGTCTCTTCATCCACGCCTCTTTCAGCTTGCCATTCTTTAAAAGCCACTTCTGTCGCTTTTTCCCAAAATAATTTGGTATGATACAGCTTTTCTTGAGAAAGATTGCCCGTTTGATAAACAAGTTCTAAGAATATGGAAGCTTCAGCATCCAGAAAGGCTTTCTTCACAAGAGCACGCTCCCCAGCTTCACGTAAATATTCCTGTCTTAAGGCCTCTCGTTGTGCTTTCTCCTCAGCTTCCCGTTGCTTCTTTTCTTGCTTTAACGCTTCCTCGAGAGCCCTCTTCTCAGCTTCTTGTCTTTTCTTTTCAGCCGCTTCAGCAGCAACACGCTGACGTTCTTCAGCCGCCAAAGCTTCTTGCTTTTCTTTTACGGCTTGGAGATTTCTTTGATACTCGAGAGTGGCTATTCTTTTTGCCTCTAATTCTTCTGGTGATTGTACAGCTGGTAATTGTACAGCCCTTGCCCTGGGTAGGCGGATGACGCAAAAAGAGCGGTACTCAATGCCGTCATCTTCTTCATCAGCCCCCAACACACATGTCGTACTGATTAACCCCACACTCAGAAAATATGTAATCATTTTGCCATTCATAACAGTCTCCTAAACACCGAAAATAAGTTTTTTTAAAAATTATGTGTTCGTTGCTCGCACATTATAGAGTGGCAGTTTTTAGTCAATACCGTAATAATACGCTAGTCATTAATGAGGATTTGTGAGAATTATGCTTGTGACTTAAGAATCTTCAAGATGGCTAAGTGCCTTTGTTCTTCAATTCCGCCAATAGATCTTTTACCCGTGTTAAGGCTTTGGGATTGTCTTTCAACAGCTTCTCGGCCCGTTTGGCTTGAGATTTTGCTGCATCAAATTTCTCTAAAAGAAATGCCTCTTCAGCGAGCGCGTACGCTGCTTCCCCCACGCGATTTGTTTTGCCATAAGCCGTTGCCAACAGGCGCCAAGCCATGGAATAATCTTGAGGATGTTTTTGCGTCAAGGGAACCAGAATATCCACCGCTTCCAGACAGCCGGGCGATGACTTTCGCTCAATGAGAGCATGGGCCAGCATGATCTTAATTAAAGGACTGTTGGCTCTCAAGGATAAAGACTTTTTCAGTGGCTCTACAGCTTTATCAACTTCGCCCGTTTCGAATAATATTTGACCTTTTAATTCATGAAAATAGGGGTCCTTGGGATAATCTCTCAATAAATGATCAACTTCTTCCAGAGCCTGTCCAAACTGTCCCAACCCATATTTAGCAATAGCACGGGCATAACGGGCATGTTGACTCGTATCCGATGGTTTATAAGTTTGCAACGCTCTCGACGGCTCCAAAAAGGCCATCAATTTTGCCTTGATGCGCTGAAACTTGGCCTCAATATCATGAGGGATAGTTCGATTGTGTGGAAAGCATCTTCTCAAATTTTCATGAACGCTTTGAATCCGATCCGGCGTCAAGGGGTGACTTCGGGAATAGAGATCAACTCTGCCAGTTGACTCATACATTTTGTGAATCTTATGTAAGAACTCAGAGAGACCTTCTGCTGGCCAGCCCAATTGCGTAAGGTAAGTCAGAGCTGCTTGGTCAGCGGATGATTCTTGAGCGCGGGAGTAATGCAACATCCCTCTTTCAAAAACATGAGCACCACCGGCAAGCGCGGCTTCTAAGGGTGCTGTTTGGCCACTCGCTAGCGCAAGGGCGCCCCCCAAGATCACTGCAGCAGCAGCAGGTATGAGAGCTTGGGTTTGGGCAGCATCCATGCGAGAAATATGCCCGCCAGCAATATGCCCAACCTCATGCGCCATAACACCTAAGAATTGTGAGGCATTGTCACATTTCATCAAAAATTCAGAATATATTAAGATAATGCCACCAACGGTCGCCGCCGCATTCACATCCGGATTAACGATAATATAAATGTGCGGCTTGTACTGCCTCAATCCCGCTGCTGTAAATATCTTTTGGATCCAGCTCTTAAAGGCAGTATCTGTTTCATCATCCAGAAGGACACTCCCCGTCTTAAACTGAGGTGGCCCTGCCGAGATTGGGGTTATAATGGCGCATATAATGAGAAAAAGCAGACTTGTAATGACTTTTCGCATCATCATTCCCTACCAGTGAGTTGAATCAACCTGGTCTCACCAAATCGTTAATATCTGCAATATTTTCTATCATCAAGACTCGAGTAACCTTTTCCACCAACGTCCATGCGGGCTCTTTTTCGAGGGGGATTCTGGTCCCTCGGGTAAAGATGTGATTGGAATAGTAACATCCTTTGATTTCGGTTTTGAGGTCTCTACACTTTTTAAGGACGGCCGAGACGGTTTCTCAGGTGTGGTTGGAGCTTTCTCTTTGGGTTGTTCCTCTACGACAGGTGAGGCGGTCGAAGTTGACTCCCCTTCGCTTCCCTGTTGCTGCTGATGACGCTGACCACTGCGACGGCGTCGCCGACGACGCCGAGGATGTTCAGAAGCCCCCTCTTCCCTTACAACTCCTTCTCTATTATCTTCCTTCGAAGAAGATGTCACGGAACTTTTCCTGTCCTGTTGGGGGACTCCCAAAATTTCAGATACGATTTGTTCTTCTATGCTGGCAGAACTTCGAGCATTGTCCGTTTGAACAAATTTTGGCCCCGCATAGTCACTCCCGTGTTGTTCACCCTGATTTGGGTCTCTCGGGCGGTCATGATCACGCCTTTTTGAGAATGGACGACGTCTCCTTCGACGGCGACCTCCCCCTTCTCCTTGAGAAGCATGATGAGGAGCAAATATTTCCTCTTTATCTTGTCCAGGGGATAGTTCATTTTGCAGCTCATGATGTTCGTCTTCATCAATTGACTCTGGAGAAGGCAATGGGAGAAGTTGCGGAAAGTCTAAGGGAACTTTCCGTTCAGCCAAACTTTCAATACGGAAATCAGGAGAAATAATCAGATCATCGCGTGCAATGATGATGTGCATTTGATATCGAGCTTCCACAGCTGTTAAAGAGGCACGTTTTTGATTCAACAGATACAAGTCAACACCTGTAGGAACTGTCACAACAATTTCAAGGCTACGTCCCGTAATCCCCTCATTTTCAATGGCCCGCAAAACAAGCAAAGACATAGATTCCACAGAACGAACCAATCCCGTTCCCCGACAATGTTGGCAAGGCGCTGAGTTTGTCTCGATCAGACTTGGATGTAGCCGTTGTCTGCTGAGCTCTAGCAGCCCAAACTGGCTAATATGACCCAGTTGAATTCGCGCGCGGTCACGGCTGGTTGCCTCCTTCAAACGTTTTTCAACTGCATGAATATGTTTTTGATCACTCATGTCTATGAAATCGATAACCACCAGTCCAGCTAAGTCTCGCAAGCGCATTTGTCGAGCAATCTCATCCGCTGCTTCAAGGTTAGTTTTGAGGGCTGTATCATCAATATGACGCTCTCGGGTGGATCGACCAGAGTTAACATCTACTGCAACCAAAGCTTCTGTTGGGTTAATGACAATTGATCCCCCAGATGGAAGCTTTGCCATCGGATTCATCATGGCATCGATTTGTTCTTCAACTTTATGACGGTGGAAAAGAGGAACAGAATCCTTGTAGGGCTGAACACGCTTGGTATGACTCGGGATCAATGCTTTCATAAAACCCTTGGCGGCTTTATATGCTTCGTCACCTTCGACGAGAATTTGGTCAATATCTTTATTATAGACATCCCGAATCGAGCGCTTAATCAAATCGCCTTCAGCATAAATGAGCGCAGGTGCTGTTGCTTTCAGGGTTGTCTCTCGAATTTCCTCCCACAAACGAAGGAGGTAGTCAAAATCTCGACGAATCTCTAACTTGTTACGCTCTTGTCCAGCTGTGCGGACGATCAAACTCATCCCTTCTGGAATCTCGAGTTCTTTTAAAATATCCCGCAAACGGCGCCGATCCGTTCCTTCGCTAATCTTTCGAGAAATCCCTCCCCCTCGATGACCTGCGTTTGGCATCAAAACGCAATATCGTCCTGGAAGGCTCAAATAAGTTGTCAAAGCCGCGCCTTTATTGCCGCGCTCTTCTTTAACCACCTGGATCAACATGATTTGGCGGCGCTTAACAACCTCTTGGATCTTATAGTGATAGTTACGTGGGCGGCGGGGAAGCTCATCCTCATCCACCAGATCGATACCGGCATCCATAGTATCTTCAGCGGGAATAGAAATAGAATCAGAATCATCGGTCAAGAGAGCGCCCGTATCTTCCGCAATGATGGAAGAATCAGTGTCTTTATCTTTAGACTTAACTTTAGCTTTCGTTTTGGGCTTTGGCTTCTCTTTTGGTTTTGGCTTTGCCTTTGTCTTTGAAGACTTGGCTTTTTCAGAGCTTGAGCCAGCCTGCGTATCTTCTTGAGTCGTTATTTCCCCACTCTCTAAAGCAGGACGATCTGATACAGGGATACGAAAATAGTCCGGATGAATTTCACCAAAGGGAAGAAATCCATGGCGATTACCGCCGAACTCCACGAATGCTGCCTGCAAAGATGGTTCAATTCGAATCACTTTTGCTAGGTAGATATTTCCTTTAATTTGTCGTTTTGTTGATGTCTCCGAATCGAACTCTTCTAACCGGTTGCCGTCAACAATTGCAACTCGGACTTCCTCGTCGTGAGTTGCATCAATAAGCATTTTTTTAGCCATAAGGCATTAGTCTCCATAACTGGCCGTGACATGGCAGAGCTAAGAGAGCACTTTAATTTTAAGTGCAAATCAGTCATAAGCCCATCTATCACGGATATATTAATATAGGGATGAGAAAGCAAAAGTGCCGAGTCTTTGACCCGACTTTTGCTCGCAACAAGACCGGTTACGAAGTGTGGTGGCGTAATTTTTTTATTCAACATAATAGGTCACCTTCACGTATCCAGTCATAAATTTAATCATCTTCACTTATAACTTTAACCTTAACTCCCCCTGATAACCAAGCAAAAAAAGTGGGGTAGATGCATTTAAAGGGAGAAATGCATGTATCATTTACTATTTTGAGCTTTGTGAGGCGCAGATAATTTAATATGAATCGCATAACGATTTTTTCTCCTCGTTGACTTTTTTAACGTTATTTTGTTCTTCAGCCCAATCTATGCATCTCATATTCTCAAGTTCTCAACACCACTTGGCCTTAATTGACAGTTAGACATCAAAATAATTAATATAAGTCCCGAATTCACACCTTATGAATTTGCTTTTTATTAAATATTTATAAACTTATATAATCATACAATTGTGGATAGTGAATACATACACATCTTCGATTTACAAAGGAAAGAAAGATGGCTAAGGAACAAGATACGGGAAACAAGGCAACCACAGCCAATACCACGCTGCCAGTAACGATCCATGCACAATATATTAAGGGATTGTCCTTTAACAATCCAACACCCCTCGCCTCCTTTACCAATGAGACCAATGCACAACCCAGCATTTCTATAGGAATACAAGCCAACGCTGCAAATTTGGGAGGACGTAACTTTGAAGTGACTCTAGAGATCCGAGTTGATGCTACCCGGGAGAAAGCCCCATTATTTAATACAGAATTAAAGTATTCAGGCATCGTTACGTTAGGAGATGGCATTGAAGAAAATGAAGCTGGAGCCCTCTTAATGGTTCAAACTCCTGCTTTGTTGTTCCCTTTTGCCAGAAACATCATAGCCAATGTCACCCAAAATGGCGGATTTCCGCCCCTTATGCTGGCTCCAGTTGATTTTGCGGCTCTTTATGAACAGCAAAAGAATCAGGGAGATGCTGGGGAAAAAGCAGGAAAGCCGGTCAAAGGTGAAAATTCAACCCCTGCCGAGAATGGGGTTGATAATCGATTGGTCGATTAAGCTCCACTCAACTATTCCAAAACTCGTAACTATAAACAGGTTGAGCGTCTACGATCCAAATATGCATTATCTAGCTAAAATGGATTAGTCATCATAAAATGGTGACTGACTTGTAAGCATACCCATCGTAAAATGCACATGAAGTTTGGGAATTGATCATCATGATATTTACTCAATATATTTGAATTCTGAGCAATTTTTACTATTTCCATTTCATTATTGTCAATAAATTTATCCTGGAAGGATGAGATGACAAACTTGTTGTTTGAAACAGTCCAAACAAAGCCCCCTCAAGAGTCCTAAATTCTTGCTTTCTTCCCTGTTATTTATAAGCATTCATTAGAGTTTCTATCTGTTGTTGGGTTTGCGCGGATCGTTTGTCTACCTCTTGGAGGTATAGCTTTACCTCAACATCCCGCAATTTTTGAGTAAGGAATGCATCATTTTCCTGCTTTAGTTCTGCATCGGTTTTAACTGTGTAAATTGGATCCATACCAATGATCATTCGAGTTCCATTGAGCACTGCATTTGTGTCATTTTTAACGTCAGCTCCTACCGAATCAAAGTAAGCTGATACACGGGGTTCCACGGTTGGGAATGTGTCATTGAATTTTTCCACACCGAGCCTAAACAATTGGCTAGGCACAGTCAAAACAGTCTTTAGAGCTCTGCCCTCAATCATATTTCTCGCCTCAATGGTGGAAATCAGGTACTGGTTTGCATCGTGCTCATCAATGGCTCTTTGTCTTTCTTCAAGTTTATTGATTATCTTTCTATCGCTATAGTCTGGAATAAACCCTGCTGCAAAATCTAAACCCGTAACTGTTAAAGCTACAGGCAAGCTAGCGGCCATTGCTATCCCCGTCGTAACACCTCCATAAACAACAGCACCAACACCCGTATTAATTGTGGCCTTTGCGAAAGAGTCAGGGAAATCATGGCCATGCCCCCAATGCTGAACGGCCGCGTCTATCCCGAAGCCAACAAGAGGAAGAGCTTTGAGCCCCGTTTTCCAACCAGAGCTGCCGACAGGTGCTTGTTCCCACACACCCGATATAGGATTCACTTTCATATCAATGGTGATTGGGGACTTATAGCCTAGACTTTTTGGTCCTGTTGAACTCAAGACTTCCACATGGGGGTTCGAGAACGGGCCCTTATATTGAGGAATCAATGCGTTTCCAGTCCCAGAGCTTAGGTTTCCATAGTTTGAATACCTCAGCGGATAGGTCCTTAGAACCAGTGCGTTTCCGGCTCCAGAGTTAGAATAGATCACTGGATAAGACTCAGGAATTAATGCATTTCCGGTTCCTATGGTATAGGCATTACTGCCTTGAGGAAGAACAAAGGACTTTCCCCCAACCAAATCATGCCCCGTTGATGGTCCTGATGACCCGAATTCCCAAAGAGTTGATTTGTTTAAGGGACCTCTGCTGCCATTTGGAGTTTGAGTTTCAAAATATTCTAGTGCTTCTACTGTCCTCGGGCACAAAGTTTTCCCGATTCCTGCATTTTCTAATCTCAACAGCTCTGTGTTGGTAAGGAGTGCTGGGATTTCTGAGGCTAACTCCATCTCAGCCTGCATTGTGGCAACATATTGCCCCCTATTCCCCTTGTTTATCAAACCACTATTTTGAAAGTTAATAATATTCGTACATAAGGGTGATCCCTTTAGGATCGCATTTTCAGCACTCATTGCAAGAGGTGAAGGAAGCCCACTCGCGTTGAGATTGCGATGGAAATACCCCCAGGTTTCATGAAACATGATGTGCTCTTCTACGGATCGAGGCTGAAACGACGAGCTCGTTATACCCCTTGCCTGCATATCTTGAGAAAAGCTATTCAGGAGAAGTCCCATATTTTGATATGTCTGCCCAGGATTCCCAGGAACAAAACCAGGAATCAGTGATTGTCCACCAGACATCAGGTCTAAGTACCAATGATAGGCTTCGTGACCTAAAACGGAATGGACTGGATAGTTAGGATGATTTGAGAGTCCGGCAATGAGGATCCCTTTTTGTCCATTATTGCCTAAGGGCACATGAGACCCCAAGACGCCCTTTGGAGTATGACCCGAATTATAAAAGAAAGCAGAAAGACGGGGGTCATTCAAGGCCACTCTTCCTCTTTGAGCATACACTGAGGGGTGGTCACTCAAACTCTTATAGGTATTTTGGACTGTCGACAACAAACTTGGATCTTGGACATAGATTTTTGTACCAGAAATGATATGGGAGAACGAAGCACCACCAACATTGAGGGGGGTTCCCATGGAATTGAGCATGGGAACCATTCCCGCCAACAAAGCAGAACCGCCTCCCATGATGAATGGGGACTGGTCAAAAGGGCTGGTAGGAGCTTGGGGGACTTGGGGCTGAGATGAACCACTCCCCCTTGCGGAATCACCATTCTGATTCGCGGATGTTGGATGTTCCGATAACA
This sequence comes from Alphaproteobacteria bacterium, assembly GCA_019746225.1. Classification (NCBI taxonomy): domain Bacteria; kingdom Pseudomonadati; phylum Pseudomonadota; class Alphaproteobacteria; species Alphaproteobacteria bacterium. The sequence continues at coordinate 55,596 of JAIESE010000023.1, forward strand.
AAGACTCAGTTCGATGGGGTGTGTTTTGGAAAGTGACGTCCCCAAAGCCAGAATAAGCAAACGATCCGGGAACGGGTGATGGGAAAGGGCCAACCATGGGTTGATAGGGAACAGGTGTGGATGCTACAACCTCTGATGTTACGGGCTGAGGCGTGGGTGTAAGTGCGTCCCAAACATCGCGCGCTCCATCCACAATTTTGTCGACAACTTTGCCACTCACTTCAGCGACATCGTGTGCAAATTCCTTGACAGTATCCATGGTTTTTGAGGCGCCATCGGCAATCTTTACACCAAGCTCTCCTGCATCTTTTCCAAATTCATCCCAAGCCTCCGGATTAACACCGGTCACAATAGGAGTCGTTATATTGATCCCCTTATCGGTGTTCCGATAAGTTGCCGTACCCACGAAATCAAATAACTGGAGAGGTGCTTTTGGATCCTTCGGCGCATCCGGATTTTTCAAGGCAATCGATGCACTGACCTCATGGCCATTATTGGAAACACCAACGGTAGCTGTACCATAGTACTGGGTATCCGAACCCATCTTCTCGAAATTTCCACTATAGCCTACGGTATAGCCTCTATTCCGGTACTCTTCTGGGAGACCTTTAGAATGAACAGGCCCGATGTTTGCACCGTTATCGCTCTTCAGATAAATCTTCGCGCCTCTTAAATGAGCGGATCCAATACTGAAATCCTCTCCGGCCTCGTCAATAAAGAGTCCAGCTGTATGGGTCGCTTCACGAGATTTTTTCTTACTGAAATAACCACTGAAACTCCCTTTGTAATCGATTGAAAAGCCCATGCTCGTCGTTTTGCTGGTATCTTGACGCGTCCGTGATTTTACCTCGCCAATATGTCCCGAAGCCTTCCCGGCATTCAGGATACCGGCATCTTGATTCAGTTTTCCAACATTAATATAAAGGGTACCATTCACATTCGTCACGGCGGGAACCCATCTTGTGGTTTCTGTCTTTGATTGACTAAATCTCACACCTGCGGTTGCATCTTGACTATTGGCCGATCCATAGATGCCGACCGAAGTGGTATTACTCGACCCTTTCAGCTTGGCGCCTGTTTGGAAATACCGTTCTGCGGAAATATGGGCATCCCCTAGAGCTGTAATGCCATAGCCATTTCTTTGATGAATATCGTTCGTGAAATCTAAGGTCAAACCGTTCGTCAAAATAGACCCTGGGCCAAGCGTTTGCCATTGACGATCAGAGAACACACGATCTATGCCAATGGTAAGCGATGGGTCAGCCGCGTGAGCAACACCCTCTATGTAATCGCCTTGATTCAAGTCATGAACCAAGTCTTTAGAAGCTTGTAAAGCATTCAAAGATTTCCACTGAGTCAATAAGGAATAATCATAAGAGACTTTTGTGCTGATAGAACTGGATGAGTTATTCAATTTGCGTCGATCAAGGTACAGATTGTGACCCATCATGGACAGATCGCCCTTGGCGCCAACATAGCGAAGTCCTGGCGCATTCACATCCCCGTTGGTCGACCAGATTCTAACCGTCGAATCCCCCTGGTTCACAAAAGTTGTGGTGTTGTTGAGCCCCTTCGTTTTCTTATCATAGGTGTCAAAAACAGGATTCCATTTGTTCGCTCGAACGGTTGTATGGCCGCTCTTTCCCTTCATGTCGAGCAAAGAGACTGAACCAGATGTAATGATGTCAGCTCCCTGACCAGCTACAAATATACCAGCTCTTTGCATGAAGCCACCATTTTCACTACTCGCAACAATCTTACCAGGGGTTGAAATTGCCCCTGTGAAGAATTCAGTGTCAAAATGGGTCTTCACCTTTGTGCGCCACTTGTTTTTATTCACCTTCTGACGAGAGACATAAAGTTGCGAATCCCCTTCGTTGATAAAGCCGAGTCCTGCATCAATGACGATGTCACTGCCCGCACCAAAATTACCGCCAACACCGTGTGCTTGCCCTTCAGATCTAATCCGCAAGCCCATCTTACGCATTGATTTTTCACCCGTGCTCGGATCAGTGTATTCGTATTCCACGCCAGTTCCACCGATGAAGTTGACGCCTTTGAACGCAACGTCAGTCACCATACCTCTATTGTACCTATTCGTTCCGTAGGTGAGGTTTTTCTCGTGCTGCCAAATAACTTCTTTACCTGAATAGATGTCTGTAAAGACTCCCGCTCCAAGGGTGGAGCCCGCTCCAACTGTGAAATTCTCCTTCATGGAATAAAGCCCTAGCTGGGAAGCCGCCATCAAATTCACATTGGGCCCAACAGTGATTTGATCCGTGTGGAGCTCAAAACCTTTCGAAGCAGAAGTTTGGGAAGTGTTAAAATGCACATGCTGATTTGTCTCGACAAACATATAATCAGTGATACCGAAGTTCCTATAACGGTTCGTTTGTGTCATCAGATCGGGCAAATCAGCAATGGCAAGACCCTTCATACTGCAGGAATTTCCTTTAATATTTGCTCCAGGATCCAAAAAAAACTGGCCTTCCGTATGCAGTTGATGATGTGGGGCTTGATTGTCGGCGCAGGCGTGGATATGTAACGACCCACTTCTCGCTTTCACTGAGGAGAGTTCAGTGGCCCTTGTTACACCAGCAAAATCGTTGGTTTCCCCTTCGCGGAAAACGCGTTTGCCTGACGCTTCAGCACCTTGTTGGGTAATCATATCTTTACCCGCGTTGAAAGATACCTCCTCACCAACCGTGGTCCGTGAACCAGACTCTTCAACAACAGATCCATTTGAAGCAGCAGAAAAGTTAACGGTCGCAGTGCTAACACCATTCACTCTTGTACCTTTATCACTGTTGTAATGAATATTCCGCCCCGCGATATCAGAGCCCTTTTCTTTGGTCAAGTATTCAGTGGCTGTGCCATAAACATCGCCGTCAGCCTTTACTTTTAGATCTTCACGCAGGAGGAGAGACCCATCCGTTGCATGACAGGCAACACCGGTCGGCGTATCAATGTTTCCGCCAACTGATGCACTCCCCCCAGCTATGGTCACGGCCTCATCGATAACTTTTGGGGTCGGATTATCAGCAGACTCATCTTTTGCAACAGGCGCATGAGTCACTGGTGGGACGTATCCCTCGCGTTTAATCTTGATAGTTGAATCTGCGGTTACATCTGTATGTCCTTTATCAGCGATGACACGAATGGTCTTTTCGGCTTCAACGTTACCAGCAAACTTTGTGGAGCCTGCGCTATGTTGGCTGTATGACTCAACGATCAAATTGGCACCTTTCTCAACAGCCGTGCTCGCTCCTTCAACAAAGAGGGTGCCAGGCATATTGACTTGGGCTGTCCCCAAAACTTGGGCTAACTCTTCCGCATCGAGCAGGACATTCACGCCTTTTGTTCCCCCAATAACTTTTCCTTTAAAATCAATCGTTTTTCCCTTCACTTCCAAGGCTTCAGAGTGCTCTTGAGGCTCCGTTTTATCCGTTCCTTCAGGAGATGTTGGTGGCGTTTCTTGGGTAGGCACTGGGGATTGTGAATCCTGTTTGGCCTCTGGGGTAGGTTCGGGTGCCACATGTCTCAACACGCCCGTCTCAGTCACAACCGTGGCACTTGCTTTCGTCCCCACAGCGATTCTTTCGCCGGCCACTTCACCCCCTTGAGTTGTTCCAGTTTGCCCAACAAGGGCTGTTACGGCTCCTTCAATTTTAGAGCCAGCCTCAGAAGTTGCTGTCGTTGCCCCCGTTACGGAAGCCAACGTGCCCCCTTTTACGGCACCACCATTTTGAAGGGTTATATCTTCTGTTAAAGATTGTGCTTGGGCTTTTTCTTGCGCATTCATGGTGCCACTCACCGTCGTTTTGCCTTGGCCTTGGGTGAGGACGTTTTGACCATTGGCCACCGCGTTCGCCCCAAAGTCCATGGTTCCACCGGAAGTGTTTTTAACGTCACCAACCGCATTTACTTTACCGTTGAAGGTGTTGACTTTCGAAGCGTGGTTGTCCAACGCTCCAACTTTAAAACTGTCTTTCGCCTCAAAGTGTGATTCAGCACCCTTTATCGTGAGTTTTCCAGCCAATTCAGAGGTTGCAGTCGCTGTGATATGGGCGAGTTCTTCCGCATCGATTAAGACATTTACACCTGGTGTCTTGGATTCTAGTTTCCCTCTAAATTCCACTGTCTTACCCAGTACGGATATAGGATCCGTCAATTCTTTTGGGGCAGAAGTTGCAAGTTGTGTCATCTCTCTTTGCGGTTGAGTAGGCTCTGCAGATTGTGAATCCTTTTTGGCCTCAGGAGCAGGTTCAGGCGCCACATGTCTCAGCACGCCCTTCTCAGTCACAACCGTGGCACTTGCTTTCGTCCCCACAGCTATTCTTTCGCCGACCACTTCACCCCCTTGAGTTGTTCCAGTTTGCCCAACGAGGGCTGCTACGGCTCCTTCAATTTTAGAGCCAGCCTCAGAAGTTGCTGTCGTTGCAGCTGTCACAGTTGCTGATTTCTCACTGTTCACCTCCGCTCCGCTTCGAACGATAGCGCTCCCTTGGCTAGATTTTACAGAGGCTTCATCAGTCCCATTGGATTTACCTGCAAAATCCATATTCCCTGTACTTTGAAATGCGGCTCTTTCTCCTGTTGCGGTTGCGCCCTCTTTAACCAGCATTGTTCCCTCTGCTGCCACAGTGCTGCTGGCAGCATTCAGATTCGCATTATTTTCCACAACGACATTTCCACCAGCTTGAACTGTATAATCTGAAAACACATATTTATCGCCACCAATCGTGTAATCCCCCGAAGCTAAGGCCGTGCTGCGAAAGGTATATTTCGTTCCAAGATCTGATCCTGTTCGTGTCGACACGTTCGTGGTAAAAGCAACAGTCGTACTTGAATCATAATCCCATAAATTTCTGCGAGTGACCGAACCGGTTGCGTTGTATCCGCCGTCATAAGAGAAGATGCTGTTGGCAGTGGTATTGCCGCCCATGAAGCTCATGAGGGCATCCTTTGTTCGACACTCTTTCTTCAGATCCCAAAGTAGAATCGGTTTTTCAGGTTGTGGTTGTGTCTTTTGTTTGGCAGAAACCAAGTTCTTAGCACCTTGAAAGGTCTGAAAAGCAGACATTCCGAGACCCAGAACCTCCCCCCCCTTTTTTGCAATTCGACTCAGTCTATATTCATTCCCTTCATCGCCTTTGTTATCCATGTTATATAGAGTGTACGCAGAACGTGCCACGCCAATCCCACCAAGGAGGAGTTGGCCACCCATAATAACGTTTGATGCGGCTCCCTTGCACACCAAATTACCGACAGAGAGAGCAGTGCCTGCCACCCCCAAAAAATAATCAACTCCCTTTTTCTCACCAGTGCCCAAAAGTGAGGAAAATTCAGGAAGGTCACGGATGGTCCCCCCATAATAAGTCAGGTTAAGGGGGGAGTTTGCCGTATAATTGTTGGATTGGAAAACACCACCTGGACCAGCAACATTGGCGAGTAACGCATTAATTTTCAAAGAGCTGCTTCCCCGCATACGACCAAGCACATTCATATTTACCACCGTGTTGATTTCACCAGTGGTAGCCGAAAAATCTGCCATAAAGTTTACGTTTGCGCGGTCCGCATAAATTTCTGCATGCTTGGCATACTCCTGCCCCCCAAACACGTTAAAGTGATATTTCGTGTCAACCTTTAAACTTTCATCGGAGTCGAGATAACCTGAGTTGTAAACCATGTTTCCACCTCTCAGAAGGTGGTCCCGAGCCGACAGGGTGCCTAAGTTATAAAAGGCATCTTCAACATCGACTTCTGTTTTTCCGCCTTGGATTACCTTTTCTGTTTTGGCCTCTTCTGGCTTGACCGATTTTGGCTTGGCTTCTTCCTTGCTTTTCTCCGCTGTGCTCTCATCTTCCTCTGGTTTTTCAATTGGCTTCGTCTTGATCCTGCCTGTTTTTTCAACGGTTGCGGTTTTACCTTTTAGGTATGTTTTCTCGGTGCTCTCAACTTCTCCGGCAATCGATATTCTATCCTGAGTTACAAGATTGTTTGTAGCAGCTTTGACGAGAGAGCCTTCTTGGGTTTCAATGAGTTTGTCAGCGATTTCGGTGGATGTTTCAGAAACTACCAACTTCGAATCCGGCTGATGTTGAATCTTTTCTCCTTGCAAGTGAGAGGAGGCAACATCTGCCTCAAACGTTTTGCCAAGGATAATATCCTCTTTGGCCACAACCTGTTGATGCCCGTCCTTAACTTTACCATCAAGTTCAGCTCTCCTGGTATTTACGTCAACGGTTCCTCCCTTGATTTCATTTTCTTTTTCCGTTTTAAAGAGGTTAACAACCTTCAAAGCCAAAAACCGCGCCAACTCTATCTTCCCGGCAAGTGTAACATTTTCTGCACGACCTGATACCATTCCTGCCTTTGTTTGATCCCCTTGATGCTGTATGAGATCTTTGACATCCAAATCGAACAACCCATCAATTTGACGACTTCCCATAAGTTCAGCGACCTTAGCCCTTAACGTCAGGTCGTTAAAAGACTGCATTTTATCAGCAAGTTTCGCGGCACTTGCCGAAATAGATGTATTATTACCTTCAAAAAAACCAGATCGGACTATTCCCCCTTTACCTTCATATTTTCCACCTGCAGAACAATGGATAGAGGAGTTACTGGAAGTAATGTTTCCCCCTTTTGTTAGGTCCCCAGTTGCTGATAGAAAAGCACCTGGGGTAAAGCTACGGATTTGCTCAAGCACTTCCGCAGATAGCTCAATTGCAGGCCAATCCGAACGAAACTTCAGAAATAGGTTCCCATTGAATTGGAGGTTGTGATCGCTGTGCATCGTAAAATGATCTTGAATTGAAAAGTTTGCACTTTCTGGAATCGTCAGATCATCTTGAAAGTTAACAATGCCGTTTTGGGCTTGAAAATTACCTGTAATGCGGCCGTTTTCCGCATTCACCATAGCAAGCCCTTGAACTTGAGTGTCGCCATCATCATTGTAAGTTGTAAATGAGCCTTGAAAATGTTCCCCAACCTTAAGACGCCCTTCCCCAGTATTATGCCAAGCCCCTTTAACCATCAAGGCTTTGACGATATCAACCAAACCAGAGTTTGTTGTGGAAGTTACTTCCCAAGCAGCTTGTCCGAATCTGATCGTTCCCGTATTGGTCAGTATTTCTGCTGCCAAGGTCATGGTGTCCGTATTGAACTCCCTATAGTTATCGACTTTTCTTGCCTGAACTCGGCCTTCTCCAATATCAATTTTGCCGCGTCCCGTGAGAGTATCAATATTAAGAACAGCCATTCCTAATCGCATATTTCCTAGGACTTGTAATGACTTAAGCACGTCCTCAGATACCATGAGATCAGATTCAAGACGTGCATCTTTATTAATCTTAAGGCCCTTCAAATTGCTAACTTTGAGTACCTTTGTGAGAGATTGAGCGCCCAATTCATATGTACCATTGGCCAAAGACACGAACCCATTTTGGGATTCCACCCGGAAGCCCTGGTTAAGAACTGCATGGCCCGCGAGAACAATATCAATATAATCACGGGCATGAAGAAGGCTATCCGTCGTAACAGCCCCCCCCAAATTCATAGTCAAGGAATTAAACGAAGGTAAGTTTGAAAGATAGAAATTATGGTGATTGAATCCGCGGAAATCGATGTGTCCACCTTGGTTATTCAGCTCGCCAACGACAGTGCCTTTATGGAGCAACTCCACTTGTTCAAAGGGAGCTAAAAAGAGGGTGCCACCATCTATAACGAATTCACCCTTATCGTTTTTAAACACCTCACGATGGGATTTAGAAAACGTCTCTTGCTGCTGAAATTTACTAGGGATACGAGAAATCTCAAGGGTCTCACAAGCCAAAACAACGGGAAGGAATTGGCTATTAATGAAGCTGATCAGCGTTAAGTAGGTGACGAATTTCTTAAACATTTGACGATCCTTGAGTTGGGTCAGTTAGTTGACGAATTCAATAGTTACAGGTTCAAGTTTTTCTTTTGCCGCCTCGCGCAAGTTGTTAATTGTGGTTTGAGTCCATTCTGTGTATTTAAAAACCCCCCCAAGTTGTAGGGTGAGTCGACGTAGATTCGGTATCTGAGCCAAATTCTGACATGTCCAATTATAGTGCACGCCTTGTTCTCCATTTAAATCACCAAAAGTTACGACAAGTGCTACGATAAAGGGAGACAAAGCCGTAATGCCAAGCGCATGAACAAAATCACGTGGTCCTTCAATTGAGCTCCAATCTTCCATAATTCGACTCCCAACTTCAAAGCCACCGCTAACCCAATAGGGCATAGGGAGCTTCACTTCATGCAATTCGAGCTTAGTCGTCAAAGCTTTTGCTAAATGGTGCATTTGCTTATTATAAAGATCCGAATTGAGCACATTGATAGATCGCAATTTTGTCATTTGGGCAACAATTTCCGTAAATGATTTACCGAAGCAGCCTAACTTTACCACACCAAAAAAATCCAAATTGAGAAGGGTAGACGCGTTCAACTTTAGCCCTTCAAAAAAATCCCAGGCACTGGGAAATGCGCCGTTTTCATTTCCCAATGCTAAATCACGAACCTCCAACTCTTCTAATCCTCTCAATTTTTTTACGATATCTCGTATTTGGGAATCAGTAATCCCTGATTTTCTGAAGGGTTGACTCAAGAACTGCTTAAGATGAATCAGGTGGATCTGTCCTTCTCCAACCAACTCTTTTGATCCTGCTTTTCCGTCTATAGTCTTTCCATAATCGTTAAGAAATGTAAACAACTCAGCCGAAGGGGGGAGATTCGAATCTCTAAAGTCAAGCTCTGTTAGATTTGGATTTCCCCGAATCATGTTCATGAGCGTCGGAACTTCATTGGTGAAATCGATACCAGAAAACACAAAAGATGTCGGCTGAAAGGAGGGCACTTTTTTGAAGGGAAGGACTCGTGGCTGCCCCTCCTTCTCGATAACCAATTTTCCATCTGTGGTTGTTACTTTTCTTCCATGTTGTGCTAAAAGAATGAGTAGCTCTACAGAATGAGGCAGTGTAGATTCAGTTAAATCTAGCTCCCTTAAATTTGGACTTCCATTGATAAGGGTCATTAATAATGTTCGTTGAGTCAAATCTGAAAAATCAAATTTCCTAAGGATCACGGATATAGGTTCCCATGCAGGAAGACCTGAGTTGTTTTTGATAAGTGACCCCAATTGCCAATTTTTATCCCGATCCCAAATAGAAGGGATCGGACTACAATATAAATCAATCCTGTTCAAGCGTACCTTTGGTACGTTCCACAATAGGCAAAAGGCATTATAATCTAAAGTTACCTGGTCAAAGAAGACTTCATCAGCATCGACTTTCCCTATACCTGCACTTTTCGTTAATTGCCACAGACGATCACTTACAGACTTCTGTTCAACATCACTCTTCCCTTCAAGCCGAACGTGAACATGAACCTGCATATTGTCCGTAGTCCGGCGTGGAGTCCCAAACCTAAAATGTTTCAGACTTTCTGTCAGGGGTGGCATATCCTTTTCTTCCATCCGGAGCAATATCTCGGTTAAATCAGCTGCCCCTTTCAATGAGCTATCTTTGAGTTTCATCTTGAGGGTCTGTGAAGGCGATTCCGCTTCAACCCAGAATAACGTGTCACCTTCTATCCCATTCAATCGATAATAACCCTCTTTAAAAGAACCTCCTGAGGTCGTCGTATCTTTTGGCAAAAGCAATGGATAGTTTGTTTTTGTCAAGACTTGCAGGCAAACATCTGCATCAGTGAGCTTTTCAGGAACGTATCCCTCTTCCCCTTTATTAAGAAGGACGCAAGGTGTCATTGTCGATTCAGTTAACCGTGTTAAGAAAAAGGTCTTGCTGTCGCTTGAATAATAGATAAAGGAGGTATCTTGGTGCACAACTGAGGCGACCTCATAATACTTACCCAGATAGTCCTGAAGAGCACCAGACTTGGCATTTAACACAAGGGAACACGGTTGGCCACGTTCCTCAGACGGATAGTTTTTAGGACACTCAATTTTATTTGTTCTTGCCCAATCCGCCTGTTGACTCGGAATATGTTTCCAAACAACAGACTCCACTTTTCTTAGTTTATGTTGAGCATCCAGAAATAATACGGTTAACAGATCTCTTCTGACAGGTTCGTGATCAAAGCTATGAGCAAGCATTCGAGACCTTTGACCATCTTCAAATCCATAGGGAATGAACACGAAAGAACGAGGTGGATTTTGGCAAGGCTCAATTTCCTCTTTGAAGAATTTAATCGAGCGATCTCGACTCAATGTGAGAACGGGCGGACAGTTGCACTGTTCCAGAAATTCCTCTCTATTCTTATTCCAAACAAACTCTTGCCCAAGGCAAAGATTTTTCTTATTTAATTCAGCCACGTACTTTTCTAGTGTTTGGGACGGTGCATAAGGACAGTTGAGATCTATTTTTGGGGGTTCTGGTGTAAAAGAGGCTTCAATTGTTTCTTCATGAGATCTTCCATCCCAATTATATATGAATTTTATCCGTGCCTTGTTGGCTTCTATATTTTCTAAACTAAGAGAAAAGGTGGTTTCACCCAATACGAATGTATTGTTACCTTTATATTCATAGATCTTTGTTCCCAATTTCAAGTCCATGATCTGGATCGCGCTACGGTCTGAAGCAAGAATTTGAACAGATTCTATTGCCCAGAAAACAAAGAATAATGACAGGAGTCTCTTCATATTTACCTCATATCAAAATTTGGATAACTGTTATATTACAGCAGCTTTCTGGTATATGCCTTTGCACTAGTCATGTCAATTATAAATTCCTTATAAATTCAAAATGTCGCAAAATAGTTTTGACAATATTACCAAACAAATAGATCTGGGATAGAGCAGTTGAGCAATTGTGTAAGTCAATTTTAGATAATGGATAATAGGATGATTTTCAAAACGAAAAAGCATACAAACACCATAATGTTAGGCCTGATTAGTTCAGTTGTTGTGGCAATGACTTCTTTTGCAAGCTCTCATGTAAATGAGGACCAACCTTCAGACACCCTTGTGTCAATATCGCCTCATGCGCAATTTAGGTGAGGTTCAGATATAATAATTGCCAGGTTCCTTAATAACTGCTGATTAGGGTGTGACGATATCTGCTGGCAGGGGTATTCACTTTAATGGGAAACTCGAAACGCCTGGCGGCATCATTGGACCTGATATCTCTATAAATGCAGACAGGATCACAGCAATAAATAGTATCATTACCATTGAAGGACTTAGAACTTTCGAGAATTATGGAAACATCACCGCAGAAGCGATGGTGATTATGGAATAATCCGATGAATGTCGAGACTAATGTTCAACCACACAACCACGTTCTTGACACTTCTCTACGAACCCCAAAACCGCCTCCTCAGACGTTACATTATCTTTGATATTAACATAAGTGAGGTGTAGGAACCTAGAAAGAGTAAATAATGCTTTATCTCCGAGGTTGCAAGAATTCAGATATACCTTCTTTAAGGAGGCCATATTTTGCAGCATATAGAGAACTCCGAAGTCATCGACGGAAGTTTCTCCACACACAAGGATTGCTAAATTGGTTGCCTTTAGGGAGGTAAGTGCCTCAGATGTCACGTAATTGTTGGAAATATTAAGGTATAAGTATGGGAATGGTGGCAGTTTTGTTATCATATCGTTCGTAAGGTCGGTATTTTCTAATGACAACCAAATAATATTAGGAAAAGCTTCTAACTGCACAAGGTCCTCAGCTTTTAAGATATTATCCGACAAATCTAAACCAACCATTCTGGGTTGAAACTTTGCCAAACGCTGCCTCGCGGGAACGTCGTTGAGCCACATCTTATTTCTTGATAGATTTAAGATCACAGGGCCCTCCCCTATGGTCTCGTATTGGGCAAGTAATTCATCAGGGGTTAAGTAAAATGCTATTTCATTTGAAGGAAGAGAAATTGTTGATAAGTATGAAGCAAGCGCCCTCTTTTTAGATCTGTTTTTCCCGTCACCATTTTTGAAACATTCTTCAAGTGAAGAAGAAGCGTTTGTGGAGGGAATGGTGTTGCAAAAGGAAATGAATATAGTGAAAATAATGCCTAACCAAAACTTCATAACGTATGCTCCTAAATAATAGTTTTTTTGAAAATTATAAGGTTAACATATGTTTTTCTTCAAATTGATGCAAGGGCAATAGAGGAGAAAAGAAAACGAACTTAAATCCAGTTTCTTGGCAGCCCAAGCACACCCGTTATCGGATTTTGGCCAACATTGTTTAGAGCTTCGACGAATCTTTGCTTAAATCAATTTAAAAAAGACGAGAACAAATTGTAGAAAAGCAATAACACTGGGCCAAAAGGCGAGGATTAAGGGGGTCTGAAGGTGAGAAGTGGATTCCGCTTGGGCTCCTAAAATAGTAAATTGAGATATATCATAGTGATCTGGGTGATAATCGGATGTAGGAACAGGGCCACAAGGTGCTAATTTCAAGGCTTTGTATTGACAACAAGATGGATCTGAAGACAAGGTATAGTTTGACTGAGCCATCATCTGATTATAGGCATTAATGCTATAAGTTGAACTGTGACTGAAAGGTCCATACTGACTTGTCAAAAGCATTTTGGAATATAAAAAATAAGCTATACTCACTCCCGTTAGAAGGCCCATGGTTATCAGAATTCTTGTTTTGCTTCTTGCCTTGGCGCGTTCAGGACGCCCCTGAACAAAGGCAATACCTTGCGATACAGTCTTTTTTAAATCAGGACGAAAACACGCGTCGTTAAAAGGACGATTCACGGGTATTTGAATGACCATAAAGTATATCGTGCTTGCCAAGATTGGAACCATCGTGATGCCCGTCAAAATCCCCTTATCAAGATAACCATAAGAAGTGGCCATCGTATTGCGTTCACTGAATATAGGGACAAAATAGGGGCTTTTACAATGACCGGGGACTCTGGCTGGCATGAGCGCCCATTCCCCGATGATTGAGCCAGTAACAGCAAAAAAAGCACTAAAAAGAAACAAATTTCGAAGAGGACAGGTGTCTGAATAAAAATACCAAAATTGGTAGGCCCTTAACTTTTCTGCCCAAGTGTCCTCCACTATGGGTATGTGATATTTTGAGGCAAGAGAATAAAAGTCCTTTCGGTCAGCCCACTTCAAACCGTAGCGTAATTGAGCCAATACCTTGATTCTCTCACATATAGCTCTATGATAGGCTACCCTCATCCCATCTCTTACGGTATCCAATTTTCCGTTAAGCCGATAAATGGCAGCTAAATATTTTTTTAAAGGGAGGCCCAATCCCATTTCAGGGTTCAAATCAATCTCATCACCAAATATAACGCGGGCAACGACTTGAGAAAAAAACAGATTGGTCAGTCGTAGAGAATATTGGTCAACCCTTGGGAGTCGCTTTGTAACGAGATACCAAACATCTTCTGAAACATCATCCCACTTTTTGGTTGGGGGTTCCGATAACTGTGCAAGTTGTTCTGCTCGTTTCAAACATTCTTGTGAAAGAAGGTCCACAACAATTTGTTTCCTTTCGCCCTTCTCAAGAAAATCATAATCGGCATCTACAAACTGCCCCCCCTTATAAGGTTTCATTTCTATATCTTGAACTTCTTCCATAGATTGCAAGGCACCTTGTGTTGCAAAAAAGAGCATAAAAACAAGAATGATTGTAGAAAAAAGATTGTGCATCAACGATACTTTTATTACTTATATAAGTAATTCCTATATACAACGAGACTACTCCAACAGTCAAATAACCCGTACAAGTTCACAAACTCTTGGTAATGCGTTAATAATAATTAGACCACCAACAAATACCATCCTATATGAATATAGAAAAACTTTTCATAAAGTACCAATTATGTTATATATAGTGCGTTTGAAAGTCCTTTGGAAACAGCACAAGGGTCTACTTGGAAACGACAGAGCATTAATTTCATAGTAAACAGCCCCCCCACCAAATCTTCACAATCCATGGGAAACTTGTTCCTGCTGAGTCTTTACGTCACAAAATCGAGAATGATCTCCATGAGACGTGACGTGTGGCCCTTGGAATTGAAGACACTGGGGGGTTGAAACCTCCCTAGGTATCTTCTTCCTTTCCCCTATCGCTGTTTTGTGCAGCTTCATTCCCCTTTAACACAACATCTACAGGGTCGATTTCCATAAGATTTTGGAGAAACTCGTTCAATTGTCGCCGATATGCTGAATGGATGGGGCCATCCCAAGCGGGTGGTATGGTCCACACAGCACTGGTTCTGGGATCAGTTGCCTTGAAATGACTGCCACCAGGTTCAACACAGCATTTTAGACTCTTAAGAAGCCTAATCACTTGGTCTCTTGAGATATGGTTATTGGGTTTTTTTCCGTTTAAGCCAGTTCTCGTCAAATGACAAAAGACATCGTAATCCTCAGGAGAAAGAACTCTTATAACTCTCTCTTCCTCAAGTAAGACAACATCTACATATGGTTCTACTTCCCCGAGTTGAGGACCTAAGAGGGCTGCTCCTCGCGTTTTTACTCTCGCTTCAAAATGCAAAGCTCTTGGAGAGGTACGTTCGTTTGGTCTTGCGAACTCAAAAGGTGAATAGCTATTACGAGGATTTGAGCTCGGTAACGAAATTTGAGGAACACTCTGGTTTTGAATTTGCATTTCCCGCTCGCGCTTTGCTTCATCTCTTTTGGCTTGTTCTTCTAGTTGGAAGCGTTGACTTTCTTTTATTTCTTCAACCATTCGTTGACGTCGTTGGTTTTTCTTTTCTTCACGAACCATTTTATAAAAATCATTTAAGGGTATAGGATTTCCCATTAAGTCATCAAGCGCGGCGATGATATAGAGACTTCCTCTATCAGCATTATTTTCATACTCACCATGATAAAAATATCTCCGATACACTGCGATGGCTTCATTTAACAAATCCATACTTTGCTTTTGAAAGCCCTCCCTTAACCGTGATTGTTGTGAAGCATCCAATCCAGAAAAAATAGTTTGATTTGCACAAGCTAAAGAAGCTCCCTTCAAAGCCCCACAATAGGTAGCTTGCGGAAGTTGAACGAATATGGCTGGATCCATGCGTGAGGGCAAAGTTTGGAATAACTTGGTTAATCTAGAATTAAGCTGAGTTGTTATCGCGTCGGTAGGTATTCGCACCCTTATACCGATTTCTCTCAGTCTTTTTGAGTCGAAGTGTGTTGCCATTAAATCAAGAATACGCTTAGCCATTCTTGAAACTCCCATAAAACGATTGGTAAGACCATTATCTGTAAGGTTCCCTTGGCAAAGGGTGTCATATTCTGCACAGACTCCATCAAATACGCCTACGAATTTCTGCAAAGATATGTCAAGAAAATTTTTGTGAATCTCATAATCCAATTCACCGGGAAAGAGGTGTTGATGCCTATAGATGGACCGTAAAGACTCATCACACAATGTTAAGACTGCTTGGGGGTCGGTTTCTACGTGAGCTAAATAGATGCAGGCGTAAGAAAGCAGAATCAAAGAATGTTTACAAGACTGTTGGGCATTTTCGAGGAGGTTTTGATTGAGTTGCCTTTCCAGAATTTGGCAGCTCTCCTGAAGGTGGGCTTGCGCTGTACGAAAGTCACTTACGCTTGTTGGGCTGGCCTCTATTGTTGGATGACACAGTAATAAAAAATGGCCTCGATCCTTCAGGCAATTAGCTTTGTATTGTAAATTTCTTTTGTAAAAATCACCATTGATATCCGACACTAAACTGAGAGCTCTTGTAATCTTTTCAATAATGTCTCTCAGGAGATCAGCCTTTTTACGTTCCTTCCTCAATTTAGGAAGCTCTTCACTTTGAAGTTTTGCTGCTTCAGTAAGGATTATTATCGCCTCCCAATCTTTGAACAATTTGTCCGTATCTACCACTTGTTGGTTTGTTCCTTCGTGGGTATTGGGCTCAGGATGGGAAACCGCATTATCTTTTCCATTCTCCTCTTCCATAGATAGACAAGGGAAAGTAAAAACACAGAGAGATAGTGCGAGTGCCATTGGCGTCAGAATTTTAGACATATAGTAAGACTCCATGAATTTTGGGTAATATACAGCTTATATAGTCATAATTTTGTCAAATACAAGTAATAATTACAAACTTCTGCAAAAGTTGAAGCCTAATGAATCATTTATGACTCTGATTTGCCACCCTAATGAATGATACTCTGCTGAAATGTAAAAGGCTTCAGATAACCTAAGTTACCTGAAGCCTTCGTTTCTAGACCAGCTTATTCCTTAAAGAAGCTGAGAGCTTTTTCTTTTGCACTATCAACTAAGCCAAGGAAAAAGCTTTTTGCCTCTGGATCTTTGACTTTACTGTCAATCCCCTCTTTTGCTAGATAGGAAACGCCTTTGACAGCTTTTTCTCCTACTTTCCCGAGATCTTCGTTTTCTTTTTTGAACTTTTCATTTATTATTTTAGTATTTTTAAGAAAATCACCAGTTACTTCAGTCAAACTTGGTTCTTTTACCCTTGGCTCGATGGGTATTTTATGTCGAAGAAGATCTGGGTTCTCTTTCGAATATTTCTCCACCATTCTGTTATGACCTTCAGGATACCTTTCTGAATGATCAAAGTATTCTCTTGAATGAGACTCCATTGCATTCAATGTTGAAGGTACCGCTGCTGATAAAATTGTTAAACAAAAGTAAGATACTTTTTTTAACTGGTTTGTTTTTTTCATAATCATGATAGTCTCCTTTGTTAAGTATTGTTCTCAAGAACCTTGGGCAGGCTGTCACCTGCACTTAGGTTCGTCTTAGAAACCCCTCTTGAGTTTCCTTTCTTGTTAATTCTTAGAAGTGGCTCTTTTAACCAGACGTCCTGAATTAACATCTACAGATTACAAAGAAGAGCAATGTAGACCTATCCTGAGAAAGGCTGTAAGGAGGGCTTCTAAGGGGAAATTACTTAGATATTATTTGAGACAACATGGATCATTTTAGGTTTGGCTTTAAATAGGTTTGTGGAAGAATTGATATAGAAATTTGAAAAATCTCTAGTTATGAGTTTTAGCACGAGAGCACACTCTCTGATTTTTTTAATGTACAATACTGATGTTGTAAACGAGCTAAGCTCCCTAACCTTATAAATATACAGTCAGGAAACTTAGCTTAATAAGTTTAGCTATATGGGAAGAATATTAAAGTATTCCAAAGCTTGTTTTCTCCTCAAATTTACTGCCATCTCCTCTTGTAAATTCGGTAACCTCAGCTCTTAAAAGGGGGATCTGCTTTTTAACTACTCTTGACCCATAATCACCTACATCCCCATCGAATACATCACCAAAGGGTTCAAGCTTTCGTTTCACGGTTGAGAAGAGCCCCGTATCATTTTCAAAATATCTTCGTTTTTTAGGGGTATATTTCTTTCCCTGATCGTTATTAACCCATCCAATAATTCTTTCTTCTAGTACATAGTTTGGAACAAGAAGTTCATATTCAGGCTTAAGGTACTCCGCTACATCAGAAACTAATTTTACAACATGATACACATACTGCAGTTCTTCATCAGCTTTAAAACGCAAATGAACAGCCTTAAGAGGTAGTACTATACTTTTTTGAGGTTCTGCATGCTTCATCTGACTCTTACCTGTATAAACGACTGTAGGTATAAATTCCTGAGAAAAAGAATTTTGCTCTCTGTTAAATACAGGCTCCCCAACAGGAACAAACATATTTTGTAATTGATGTGGAAAACCTACTTCAAGTTCTTGGTTGGGAAAACGAACAACTTTATTTGCCCCATCCATAACAAAGATATTAACTCGCTCATATGAAAAGTGATTATAGTTATCTTCCTTCCATCCGACATGTTCAGCGCTATGGTTAAATACTCTATCACCAACTAGCTTTATTTCAGGCGCATATTCCTCGCCATCCATAAAAATCTTGTTTGCCCCCTCTCCCCTTAAATATCTAACTATTTTTCTTGAATAACCACTATTAGGTTCACGTAGATTTGGTTTATCTTCCCACCCAAAGTTACAAGGTATTTGAAGACTATTAGCTTGGGTAACTTCACCTTGCTTATGTCCTGATTCAGAGCCATTAGAATATAAGCTAATCTCCAATCTCCCATTCACATCAGGACTATGCTTTTTGGGATTAAGATTTGGGTCTTGCTCATGAGAGGGTGCTCTTTTTCTTGGATTTTCTGGATTTTCATTTTGAAAATCAGTGCCATCTGCTGAATAACACGGGATGCTGCTTAGACAAATAGACGTAAACAATGATAATACAATGAGTTGGATGGACTTTTTATGGGACGATACTTTCAATTTACTATTCATAATACTCTCCTTTAGTTTTCTTTCATTTTACATTGTTTTGAGTGACAACCAAATCACCCTGACCTATAAAATTTGACAAGAATCCTAGCACAGAAACATCCTGATTATTCCCTTGAGTTTTCAAAACCTAGGGTGATTCACCAGATTCCGGAATTTTATTAAAGTGTTTTTATTTGGCGCCAATTTAGAGTAAAGTGTGAAGGTTTTCTCTTGCGTTCACTGCCTTTGATTAATTAATAAGGATAAGCGGCATTATGCAAACACAGAATCATTATATTCCGCAAGATATCTACGACAAGTACCTCAAATCAATTAAGGGCATAAGCTTTACACGTCGCGAAATTGACATTCTTTCATTTTTCGTGCGAGGAAGGTCTACAAAAAGAATTGCAACTTCTTTGTCCATTTCCCCAAAAACAATTGAGTTTCATACTCGAAATATCATGCAAAAACTAGGGTGTAACTCAAAAGAAAAGGTGATTGATTTTATGGAAGAATCCGAAGTGCTTCCATTAATTAGGAAGTACCATACGAGTTCTCTCATAAATGAGGCCTTTGAAATTAGTCTAATTAATATACATAAGCTAACCCACAATGCTAGGCAAAGATCCTGTAAAATAAGACTTAAAGATGATGATTTGATGGTGCTTCTTAGCAAGAATCTCAGCCATCACCTCAAAGTCTGTGGAACCAGAATAAAAATAAATTGGAGCAACGAAACGCCAACAAAAGATACATATCGCTCTGCAATTATTATCCCAAAAGGATCTTTCTTATCGAATGATGAAATTTGTCTGGATGGGAAAAATTATTATTCTGCAGTTTTCCTAATTCTTGAGAAGATTATACCCATAGATCAGATAAAGCAGATATCTACCGAATTTAATTCAACCTACGATAAATTAATACAAGATCAAGATTCTGTCCAAATCAATATTGATTCGAAAAACATAAAATTGCCTTCCTCGAGGGGCTTTCAAAAGAAATGGAACAAAATACATAGCATTTGGATATCTATCTTAGTAACTATGACAATTCTATTTGGAATGTTTTACTTGAAAACTGATAATTTTAACAAACATAACTCTTTTAAGAAAGCATCAATCAGTTCTGAGCTAGCTATACCTTCAGAGTCAACGCTTCTTCACCGACCATTCATAATGTCACAGATCACCAAAGCGCTTCAGCACGGAAGAAATCTACAAACAATCGTCCTTGCTGGAGGGGGAGGATATCGGAAAACAACGCTCGCTCGTCAATTTGCGAGCAATCAACAGACAGATTTAATATGGGAGATTAACTCAGAAACACAAGAAAGTGTTCTAGAGTCATTTGAAGAACTTAGCCAGGCTCTTGCCATTTCAGATAAAGATAAGAAAACGCTAGATAAAATAACAGAAATTAAAGATCCGATTGAGAGACAGTCAGGAATAATCAATTTTGTTCACGAGAAATTGATAACTCGATATAGTTGGGTGCTATTGTTTGATAACGTAGATAATTTAAAATTGATACAAAGCTACATACCCCATAAAATAAGCACCCCACACAAAGGTATTGTTCTTATCACAACGCGATTTAAGGATTTAAACTTGAAAAATGGAAATCCTCATACAATTTATATCAACGAATTGGATTCAAAAGATAAATTGTCTCTTTTTCTAAAAATAATGAATTCTGATAACGGACGAAATGATTTTTATAAGAGCACCAGCCAAACTGAGGAATTTCTAAAGCAGATACCGCCTTACCCTTTAGATGTATCTCTTGCCGCATATTATTTAAAAGCGACAAGCACATCTTATATTGATTATCTCCATCAATTAGAAAAATATCCTAAAGAATTTTTAGACTTAGAAAAAGATGTTTTCAGATCAAAGAATGATTATCAAAAGACGCGCTATTCTATCATAACTTTATCATTGAGTGAGATTTTAAAGGCTCACAAAGATTTCAAAGAACTTCTATTGTTGATTTGCCTTCTAAATTCACAAAACATTATTAAACAAATGCTCGATTCTCATAAAGGTGTGGTTGTAGCAGATAATCTCATGTTTCACCTTAAAAAGTATGACTTGATAAAAGATAGTCACATGTCAAGGTTTCAATCTTTACCCACATTTTCCATTCACCGAAGTACTCAAAACATAAGCCTTGCTTATCTTAAAGAAATCTTGAACTTAAAGGAGAACAGACAGTTAACTGAACCAATAATCGCTAGTGTAATTGACTACTTGAACATGGCAATTGATAAGGAGGAATTTTTAAAATTACCCATCTTGTTAGGACACTGTGAGGCAATATTATCTCATGAGGATATCTTGGATAATGTTAGCAAGAATCTAATTTACTGCGAATTAGGTTGCATATATTTTTATATAGGAAATAAAGGTAAAAGTCGTCGCTTTCTTGACTTAGGGTACAGTGAGATTATCAAAATAAATGAAGTCCAACAAGTTAGATTTATTAAGGTTTTAAGCCATATGGGACAAGTATATAGGAGATTTGGGGACTATGAAAAAGCTACAGTACTTTTAAATATGTCTCTTAAAACTATTCAAAAGCATTCTCCTCATAATCATAAAGAAATCGCACAAATATTAACCTACTTGGGAATTGTTTATCGAGACCAAGGAAATTATATATCTGCTCGTAAATTGTTGGAAAATAGTCTTCATATATTTCAAAATCAATTTCCTGAAGATAAAATTAATCATGCCTGGGTTGAAACTTACCTTGGGACTGTTTACAAAGAACTTGGTCTCTTAAACGAAGCACAGAAATTGCTTGAAGGTAGTATATTTGTTTATCAAAGTCAGTTTTCTGATACCAATCCAGATCTTATTGCTTGGGCTAAAGTATATTTAGGGGATGTTTATAGGGAACAGGGCAACTATAAGAACGCTCACTTACAATTGCAAGATGGTCTCAATATTTACAAACAGTGCGTTGCGAAAGATCATTATGATATAGGTTGGACCATGTCGTATACTGGGAGACTCTATGCTGATATGAGAGAATATCAGAAGGCAAAGCAAATCCTTGAAGAGAGTTTGATAATTTATCTTAAGCACTTCCCAGATGATCATTACGAAGTTGCCTATACAATGAATCATTTAGGTAGAGTTTGTGGAATTTTGGGCGATTATCAAAGAGCTCTAAGTTTGACTAATAAAAGTTTGAGAATCACGAGAAAGCACTTTGGAGAAGACCACTTTGAAACCGCTCGAGTTCTTATAAACTTGGGTAAAATATATTTGAAAATGGGAAATATCGAAGAAGCACAAAAATTATTTTATACCTCCTTGAATATATATGAACACAATCCTCAATCTGATATGTATCTAATCTTCGAGAGTCTTGCAGATTCATTTTTGAAAATCGCTGATAGAGTAAAGAAGAATGCTAATACTAAACAATACGATAATGCGAGGTGCCATGCTCTAGAGTTCTTACAAAAAGCCATAGAGAGTTTACGAGCTCTACAAGACCCTTATTCCATACACCATTCAAGAATTCTCTCAAAATTAAATAACTTGAGATCAAATAAGACCCTATAGCTCCAGGGTTCATAAGAACCTTCATTTTGTGGTAAAAAAATGTCAGCAAACATATCCGCTTATGAATAAATCAAAATATTAGGAATCAAAGTGTACATATCTTGACAAAGACAGAAATGAGACCATCTATGGGAAAATTACCTAGATAATGTTTGAGACAATATGGCTCTTGATATAGTCTTGACTTTCAGTCACATTAGGAACAAAAGGCTATAAGTAAACGAAACACATATGTGACGCACTTTAAAGTCGCCTCAAAATAAAGCTCTCATATGAATTACAAACATTTAAAAATTATCAATGGCGTAAATTTTACTCCTCGTGAAATCGATGTTATTGCCTGCCTTTTGAGTGGTAAAGGTAGCAAAACCATTGCTCAGTTCTTATCCATTGAAGAAAAAACTGTCGAAACCCACAAATATAACGTGTTGAGAAAATTAGAATGCAATACCAAAGAGGGAATTATCCACTTTGTCGAAAAATCTGATAAATTCTCAGCTTTAAAAAATCATTACGTAAGTTTGTTGTGCGACGCCATTTTTGAAAAGTATCTTAAGCAAATCTTAGGACTTAAAAAGAGTGACGAAGTCTTTTGTGTTCTTATCTATGAAAAGACATACAGTGATATTGATTTTGTCAATCAACTGTTAAAACACTTAAAACTTGCAGGAATCAAAACATGTGGGGAGCTAAAAGGGGATCACAAATCTCTGAATCATCTCATCCATCATGTCAACTCTCAAGCTGTAAATTCTTTAATTTACCTAACATCTGAAACATTCCTTACAAAACTAAAGGTTGGTGATCCCCAAACCAAGCTAGAAGTTGAAGCTCTTACAAAGAAAATGGATCAAAACAATAGAAAAACACTTTTTGTTTTGCAAAGCGATGAAGCTCTACCTGCCATTCCTCAAGAGATAAAAGCTGTCGGATATATAGATATTGGTGCCCAGGGAAATTACTACTACTGTGTTTTAGAGATTTTGCAATCAATATTGTCGAATGTCAGTCTAGAGAACCTTATAGCGGATTTCAAAAAGCATTACGAAACCATCAATGGTGATGGTGAAAAGACGCCCTCACAATTATGGTCTGAGATCGAGGGGGTATCCGAGACGAAAAAACCTAAAAATCACTTTCTGACTTTTCATTCAAAAAGGAAGTCAAGAGGTTTGTATGTTGGCGGCACATTGGTCGCGGGGTGTGCATGCCTATTACTCGTCCTAAGCACTAATAACAGCTTTCTGAAGAGCAAGGATCAACACAATAATACTCAAGACCCAGGCACGATTCGATCTGAGTTATTAATTCCCGCTGACAAAACCTTACTCACTCGTCCTCGACAACTTGCTCAAATAGAAGAATCCTTAAAAGGAAAGGAAGGAATTCAAACAGTTGCCTTGGTAGGGGTAGGTGGAGCTGGAAAAACAACTATTGCTAGACAATACGGAAAAAGTCAAAAATCAAACGATGTTTGGGAGATAAACGCAGAGACCCAAGAGAATCTGAAAGACTCATTCGATAATCTCGCACAAACTCTTGCTAAAACAGATGAAGATAGAAAAATTTTACAACTTCTGAGAGAAATAAAGAATACCTCTGAAAGAGAAGAAAGCATCCTTCAATATGTACAACAACGCTTAAGATTACGGGCAAATTGGCTATTAATATATGATAACGTAGAAAGGTATGCAGATATAAAGAAATTTTTTCCCTATGACGCTGATCTCTGGGGAAGAGGAAGTGTTATTGTTACAACAAGAGACACAAACATTCAAAACAATAACCATATCAGTCATGTTATTCATATTGGCGAATTGGATCCAAAAGAAAAACTCGTTCTTTTTAGAGGAATCATGAGTAATGGAAATCCTCATCAAATTTATCTATCCCAACAAAAACAAGCACAAATTTTTATAGATAAACTCCCCCCATATCCATTAGACATTTCAACAGCTAGTTATTATATCAAAACGACAAATGTTTCTTATGAAGACTATTTGAGATATTTAAGTGAATATGATAAGGATTTTGAGTCTATACAAGAAGATCTTTTAAGTGAAGCAAGTAAATATACAAAAACTCGATATAGTATTATTAGATTGTCCTTACAACATATCATTAAGTCCAATTCTGAGTTCAAAGAACTTCTTTTTCTAATATCTCTTTTAGATTCGCAAAAGATACCGAGAGACTTATTGAGAAAATATAAAAATGATATTCTTGTTGACAACTTTATTTATCATTTAAAGAAACACTCTCTTATCATAGATGAATCTTTTACCCCACTAGGCTTGACAATATCAATACATAGGAGTACTCAGGGAATTCTATTATCCCTCCTTAAAAAATCAATAAATGAAGAGGAAAAAAAGAAGTTTCTACTGTTAATGACTAAAGTTATCGAGTCTTATACCGCAGATATAATGGACAATGAAGATTTCTCAAAAATGAAATTACTTACTAGTCATTATGAAAAGTTCATGAGTCATCAAGAATTATTAGCACATTGCACAGTGGCTTCAATTGGAGGAAGATTAGGTAGCATTTATTATTATCAAGGTTCTTATTTAAAAGCAAAAGGCATGCTTGAAAGTAGCCAGAGCCTTATAAAACAAGATTCTGAAAAAGATAGTCAAACAAAAGCTTACACATTAATGTTTTTAGGAAACGTTTATAGGGGGATAGGAGATTACAAAAAGTCGAGAGAGCTCCTGAATAAAAGTATAAATATTTATAGAAGAAATTCTACAAACTCTTCTGGGCTTGCTCGAGCTTTAGGGTACTTAGGTTACATATGTAGGGAAACAGGATGTTATAAAGAGGCGGAAAAGTTACTCAATCAAAGCCTGGAAATTTATAGAAACTCGACAAACGGGGATTCCATTCCATTAGCATGGATATTAGCACATCTTGGTATGACCTATAGAGAAACTGGAAACTATGACAAAGCGAAAACAAATCTTGAGCAGAGTTTAACGATATATAGAACCAAATCGGAGGACTATGTCGGAGTCGCTTGGGCATTAGGTCATTTAGGGATTGTTTACAAAGAAATTGGCAATCACCAAAAATCACAAGAATTATTAGAAGCAAGTATCAGGATTTATAAAAAGCATTTCTCTGAAAATCATATTTATGTAAATTGGGCTTTAGCACATTTGGCGGAAGTATTTTGCAACCTAAAACAATACGAAAAAGCAAAAACAACCCTTGAAAAGAGTTTGGCTGTTCACGAAAATAACCATGGTATAAATCATATCTCAACGGCTCAAATTCTAAATAGTTTAGGGAAAGTTAATTTTTTGGAGGGAAACATTGAAAGGGCTGAACTCTTACTAAATAGGGCTCTAGCGATCTATCAAGAACATAAACATCCTGAAAGCTATAGAGCCTTAGAGAATCTGTCTGAACTATATACCAGAAGATTTGAAAACATAGGATATACAAATAAAAACCCAGAACATCAAACCTATAAAAATAAGGCTCTGATCTACTTGCAACAGGCATTAAGTACTGTAAAATCTCATTTTCCTTCAGATTCTCCTCATGCTATAAGAATCCGTGCTAAACTCAGTAAACTTGAAAAAATTTAATGGATTCTTCTAAGAAGGAAACTTATGAAGCTTCTTGTGCTGCAAACGCTCACCGTCGTCATTTTATTAAATATGTTTCTAAACATAGAGATGTTAAAATAGACTTTGTAGACCCTAGAAAGCTTTATAGAAGATCCTTGATTAATTTTTCCCCGTAAGTCAGATTGTGTTTAATACAATGTTAATAAGCGGATCGGCTTATGAATAAATCCAAACCTCTCATAACTCAAATTTCTGCATCATACCACAACCAACTAAAGATTATTAATGGCGTCAAATTTACGCCAAGAGAAATAGATGTTATCGCAGGACTTTTGAGTGGCAAGGGCAGCAAAACAATTGCTCGCTTTCTATCTATTGAAGAAAAAACGGTTGAAACTCACAAATATAACGTGATGCGCAAATTAGAATGCAACACCAAAGAGGGAATTATTCACTTTGTCGAAAAGTCGGATAAGTTTTCTGCCTTAAAAAATCACTACATAACTTTACTGCGCGAAGCGATTTTTGAAAAATATCTTAACCAAATTTCCACTCATTGCAGAAATATAGGGCAAAATTGCATTGTTGTTTATGCGAAAGATGAGAATAAGTCTACTTTTATCAATCAACTGGTGAAAGATTTAGGCCTTGCAGGAATTAAAGCATATCCTGAAGAAAAGGTAAATCTTAAGCCCCTCTCTATCCTGAATAACCAAGAAGCTCCTTCCATCATATATCTGGCATCAGGTACTTTCATTGAAAAACTTAACTTAGGAGATAGCCAAGCTAAGCTAGAAGTGGCTGCGCTTACTAATAATTTGGACCAAGGGCAAAGAAAGATCCTCTTTCTTTATGAAGGCTCAGAAACACCTTTAGATATCCCTCAAGAGATTCAAGAGGCTGGATACGTAGATTGTGGATTACAAAAAGATTACTATTTTGTTGTTTTTGAAATCTTGCAAGCACTGTTACCAAATTATAATGCAGAAAAAATCATCCTCGAATTTAAAGAACAATACAAAACCATCTCCGACTCATATGATTATTCTCACCTTGATCAGAAATTTGCTGACAATCATGATTTTAACTATTCAAAATTAAATAATGCAGGTGAAAATGAGGTAGGTTATACCTTAAATAGCCATAGGAAAACGTCCATTAAATCTGATTTAATTATTCCAACTGAAACGACTTTTCTCCATCGACCAACCGTAATGTCCCAAATCGGAAATGTTCTAAGTGGTAATGAGGATATTCAAACTGTTGCTCTGGTAGGAATTGGTGGAGCAGGAAAGACCACTATGGCCCGTCGATACGCTAGAAATCAAGATGGTTCCGTTGTATGGGAGATTAATTCTGAGACTCAAGAAAATCTAATGAGTTCATTTGAAAACCTTGCCTATGCTCTTTCCCAAACTGAAGATGAGAAAAGGGTGCTAAGAGGATTGCAAGAAATATCCAACCTAAAAGACAAAGAAGACAAAGTAATTTTATTTGTTAAAGATAAATTAAGATCTGAGGATAAGTGGTTCTTAATTTATGATAATGTTGGGAAATTTTCTGATATTCAAAAGTATTTTCCCTTCAACGTTGAGACATGGGGAAAAGGGAAAGTTATCATTACTACGAGAGATAGCACTATTCAACACAACAACCACGTTAAAGCTGCTATAACTGTTGCTGAGCTCGATACAAATGATAAGTTTACCTTATTTAACAACATCATAGATCGTGACGGCGCTTCTCAATTAGATGACAACAATAAGGAACAGATTACATCGCTTTTAAGCTTTATACCGCCCTTCCCCTTAGATGTCTCAATAGCCGCTTACTACTTAAAAACGACAAATCTTCCCTATAAAAACTATATCGCTCATTTAGGTGAGTACAATATAGACCTAGATAACATCCAACAAGATATAATAAAAGAGGCTACTCAATATGAGAAAACTCGCTATTCCATCGTTACATTAAGCTTGCAATGTTTCCTCAATTATAACAAAGAATTTGAGGATCTTTTGTTATTAATAAGCTTAATAGACTCCCAACAGATTCCCAAAGATTTATTAAGCTCATATAAAGGAGAAGTTGCTGTTGATAGCTTTATCTACCATTTAAGAAAGTATTCACTCACAGTTTGCAGCCCCTCTGATAGTTTCCATCCAGTCCCATCCCTTACGGTTCACCGTAGCACCCAAGAAATTAGCTTATCTTACCTGGCAACCAATTTAAATTTGAAAAACAATCTAACGCCTATAAAGTCAATTGCCGAAGTCTTAGAAAAATATGCGTCCAAAATATTCGACATTGTTGACTTTACGATGATAAAAAACTTAAAAAGCCATTGTGAAATATTTTTAAGTCATTCCAATTTGTTAACAAAGGACATTCAAACATCCATAGAAGGGGTTTTAGGAGCCATACATTATAATCTCGGCAATTATATACACGCCAAATCAATTCTTGAAGAATGTCTTCCAAAGCTAGATAAGACCGAGATCCATGATCGTGCACGTTGCGCTAAGGTTATGGTTTACCTCGGAATGGTTTATAGAAAATTAGGAGAATATGAGAAGGCTAAGGATGCAATTGAACAAAGCCTCTTGATCTATGAAAAGGATTTTCCTGATAACCATCTTGAATTCGTCTGGGCTCTGGGAAACTTAGGACTGATATATAGACACTTAGGGAATTATGAAAAAGCTAAATCATTTTTTGAAGATAGTTTAGTGGTTTATAAGAAATATTTTGATGGATGTTATATAGGTAACGCTTGGGCATTAGTGAATTTAGGAAATATATATAGAAACCTGGGTGATTATAAAAGAGCTCAAGATCTTCTAAAGCAAGGGATTGAAATTTATAAAAAAAATTTACCAGAGAACCATACTGAAATTGCATGGGCTTTCGTGCAGTTAGGGGATATTTATAGAAGTTTAGGTATGTACGATGAAGCAGCAAGTTTACTTAAACAAAGTCTCTTAATGTATGAAGAACAATTTGGAAAAGATCACATTGAAGTTGCTTGGGTATTGGCATATTTGGGGAAAATCTATAGGGAAGCAGCCTATCACGAAAAAGCTATGAAATTACTTATGCCAGATGAATTTCTTCACCCATCAAGCCCTAAGGAAGATCTCCCGGAAGGCGCTTTGTGTTTGCAAATTTTAGGAAGCTCACCCATCGACCCGAGTCAATACGATAAAACAAAAGAATTGCTCGAAGAATGTCTGATAACGTTTGAAAAGCAATTTGGTAAAAATCACATTTCTACAGCTAGAATAATCGTGTATTTAGCTGAATTTCATAAGGATTCTGGTAGTCTAGAAAAGGCTGAACAATTATTAAACCAGACCCTTAAGATTTATACAGACAATTTTGGCATTGACCACATAAAAACAGCACGTGCTCTTAGAGCACTGGGTGAAGTGTATTTTATGCAAGGATATATGGAAACTGCTGAAGATTATATACATAGGGCCTTGATGATATTTGAGAAGCACAACCACCCCGAAAGCTTTAAGGCTTTGGAATGCTTAGCGGGGATATCATTAGAAAAGCTTACGGTTGAAAAGAATGTTAGAGAGGCTCAAATCTACAGAAAAGAAGCAATTGATTATCAACAGAAGGCCTTAGCAATAGCAAATGCTTATTTCCTTGCCAATTCTCCCCATACAATCCGGATCCAAACAAAACTGAAAAGTATTGAGAATACCTAAATTAGAAGCCTACAAAATAATTCAAGAAACTCCATTTTCTTCCCTTATTTGGCTCATTTGATTCTTTCTGTATTTTAGAGTAAATCTGTGTCTCTCTTTTTTTAATTTCTTACTCTTCAGTAGTCCATGATTGCGTTAGTGAGAGACATATCAAGGAAACAAACCCACGACCGGTTAAGAATTTTTGATTTTGCTTTTTTAGCTTTATTCATGATAATCTCAATTTGTTAAGTATTGTCTCAAGAACCTGGGTTAGGCTGTCACCTGACCTAGGTTCGCTTAAGAGCCGCTATTGTGGTTCCTTTCTTGTCAATTCCTCAACGATCTATTTTATGAAACGTTGAATGAATTAACATCTAAACTTTATGAGGAAAGTCAAGACATACCCATCCTGATAAAACCCGTCAGGAGCACCTCTCAGGAAGGATTACTTAAAGTTTTTCGGAAGATGATAGAGTGCTTGACTCAAACCTTGTCTATAAGTCACATTGTGAGTACAATAATGTTAGCAAGCAGAACGGTTTATGAATAAATCGAGCCCTCCCATCACGCAAAATCCGCTTATTTATTACAGTCAATTAAAATCCGTAAATGGTGTAAAATTTACCCCCAGGGAGATAGACGTAATTGCATGTCTTCTGAGTGGCAAAGGCAGCAAAACCATTGCTCATTTCTTATCTATTGAAGAAAAGACAGTTGAAACTCACAAATACAATATCATGCGAAAGTTGGAGTGTAACTCTAAAGAAGGGATCATAGAATTTATTGAAAAGTCGGATAAATTTTCAGTTTTAAAGCAGCATTACTTGACCTTGTTAAGCGAAGCAATTTTTGAAAAACATCTCTCTAAGATATTGAGTTTTAACAGAAACATCAGACATTCTAGCCTCCTTTTCTATGAGAAGAACTCTCACTTCATCAACCAGTTGGAGAATCATTTAAAACGTGCAGGAATAAATATCTTTGGGGAATCATTAGATAAACATAAATCTTTACCCCAACTCATTCATCACATTACCGCACAAGAAGTAGAATCTATCATCTACATAATTTCTAGGCCACTTCTTGAAAAAATGAAAGAACCCGACAACCAATCCAAGTTAGAAATGGCTGAACTGACTCAAAAACTTGCTCAGAATAACACAAGAGTTATCTTTGTTTTGGAAAGAGATGATATTTCACTAGAAATACCTCAAGAGATACGGGATGCTGGTTACGTAGATTTTGGAACGGAAGATAGCTATTATTTCACCGTTTTAAAAGTCTTGCAAACCTTACTACCTAAGGTTGATTTAGATAAATTTACTTCAGATTTTAAGCATCAATATCAAACGATCTATGAATCTTCAGCAAAAACATCTTCTCAAACATGGTCACCAATAGATGACTTACCCCAAGCAGAAAATTCTGGAAGTTCCATCTCATCTGTTTTTTCAAAGCAGAAAAGGAAGATCGTTGTTTTTGGGAGCACACTCGTTTTAAGCAGTACATGTCTATTATTCCTTACCCTCAACAATAATAGTTATTACCCTAAGGGACCATCAGAAAAGATTCACAATTTACAATCCATCCGTTCAGACTTGCCAATTCCAGCAGATAAGACGCTTCTTAACCGTCCCGAGCTTCTTAAGCAAATAGATGAAGCATTAAAGGGGAATGAAGGCATTCAAACAGTTGCTTTGGTAGGAATCGGTGGTGCTGGAAAAACAACTCTTGCACGTCAATATGCTCAAAAGCAAAAAGCGCCCATTATCTGGGAAATTAACGCAGAAACTAAGGGAAGTTTCATTGGTTCATTTGAAAATTTAGCTTACTCACTTTGTCGAAGGGATGAGGAAAGGAAGACATTACGAGAGCTTCAAGACATTAAAAATTCATTAGATAGGCAGGAAAGAATAATTTTATTTGTAAAAGAGAGGCTCAAGCTTTATCCAAATTGGGTCTTAATCTTTGATAATATTGAAAAGTTTGACTCTCTTCAAACATACTTTCCATCTGACTCAGCAACCTGGGGATCGGGAAAGATTATTGTAACTACACGAGATGCTAATATTCAAAATAACAACCATATTAACCAAACTATCCACATAGGGGAGCTTAAGCGTCAAGAAAAATATCTTCTTTTTTCGAATATCATGCATCAAGGTAACATTCACAATATTTCAACTCCTCATCAAGAGCAGACTCATAAGTTTCTAAATCACCTCCCTCCTTTTCCGCTTGATATCTCAATTGCAGCATATTATTTAAAAACAACTAATGTAACTTATGAGAAATATTTGGAATATCTAAAAGAGTACAATCAATCTTTTGAAAGCATTCAAGAAAACATTCTAAAAGAAACAAATGAATACACAAAGACTAGATATGGTATAGTTACGTTATCTTTAAAAAATCTCATAGAAATTAATGAAATTTTTCCAAGCTTATTATTGTTTGTAAGCTTATTAGACTCTCAAAATATTCCTAAAGATTTGTTGAGCACCTTAAAAGAGGGTATTAACAAATAAGTGACGCATTTAGATTAACAGTCTTGTTAACGTGAACAGCTGCAAAGAGCCCCAAGGTC